>NZ_JBEXTV010000046.1:26389-66450 GCF_040628835.1 Streptomyces sp. NPDC006134
AGTACCCGACGGTGGCGCGGCTGGTGGAGTACCTGGTCACCGAGTACGCGGACGCGGTGGCGGAGGCCTTCCCCGTCGCTGGCGAGCAGCCGGCGGAGCCCGCCGCCGTCCCGGCCGCGGAGGCCGCCGATGTGCGGGAGCGGGTGGAGCGGTTCGTCCGTGAGGTGATCGCGGAGACGATGCGGTTCGACGTGGCCGAGGTCGAGCGTGACCGTCCGTTCCGGGACATGGGGATCGACTCGCTGATCTCGATGGAGCTGCTGAAGCCGTTGCGTGAGCGGGTGGGGTATGTGCCCGCGACGGTGTGGTTCGAGTACCCGACGGTGGCGCGGCTGGTGGAGTACCTGGTCACCGAGTACGCGGACGCGGTGGCGGAGGCCTTCCCCGTCGCTGGCGAGCAGCCGGCGGGCTCCGCCGCCGTCCCGGCCGCGGAGCCCGCCGATGTGCGGGAGCGGGAGGAACGGGCCGAGGAGACGGGACCGCGCACCGGCGGCCTCGAGCCGCGGCCCGGCGACATCGCCGTCGTCGGCATCGCCGCACGGCTGCCCGGGGCCTCCGACGCCCAGGAGTTCTGGGACAACCTGCTCGCGGGCCTGGACTGCACCTCCACCGTGCCCCCGGAGCGCTTCGGCACGCGCCTGACGGACGGCCCCGAGCCCGTCTCGTACACCGAACGCGGCGCCTTCATCGACGACATCGACGCGTTCGACCACACGTTCTTCGGCATCACGCCCCACGACGCGGCGCGCATGGACCCCCAGGAACGCCTCGTCCTGGAACAGACCTACCTGGCGATCCTGGACGCCGGATACAGCCGCGCCCGGCTCGCCGGCAGCGACACGGGAGTGTTCGTCGGTGTCATGAACGGCGGGTACGCGTGGCACACGGTCACCGGACCGGGTGCGCAGCCGCCCACCTCGGCGTTCTGGTCGGTGGCCAACCGTGCCTCGTACCAGTTCGACTGGCACGGCCCCAGCATGGCCGTCGACACCGCCTGCTCCGCTTCCCTGACCGCGCTGCACCTGGCCTGCCAGTCCCTGCGCGCGGGGGAGTGCGACCGCGCCGTCGTCAGCGGCGTCAACCTCATCACGCACCCCCGCCAGTACCAGCTCCTGTGCGGCCTGGAGATGCTGTCGCGCACCGGGGAGTGCCGGCCGTTCGGTGCCGGAGCCGACGGCTTCGTGGACGGCGAGGGCGTCGTCAGCCTGGTGCTCAGGCCCGCCGAGGACGCCCTGCGCGACGGGGACCGCGTGTACGCCGTCATCAGCGGCTCCGCGGTCAACGCCGGCGGCCGGGCGAACGGTTACACCGCGCCGAACCCCGAGGCCCAGTACGCGGTCGTCACCAAGGCACTCGCGGCGGCGGGCACCTCCCCCGAGGAGGTGGGCTACGTCGAGGCCCACGGCACCGGCACCGCGCTGGGCGACCCCATCGAACTGCGCGCCCTCACCAAGGCCTACGCCGCGGCCGGCACCCAGCGGATCCGGCTGGGCTCGGTGAAGTCCAACATCGGCCACCTCGAGTCGGCGGCCGGCCTGAGCGGAGTGCTCAAGGCCGTGCTCCAGATGCGCCACGGCACCCTGGTGCCCTCGCTGCACGCGGAGCGCACCAACCCGCACCTGGACTTCGAGGCCACCCCGTTCCGGCTGAGCACGCGGCGCGAGAGCTGGCCCGCGGACCTGCCCCTGGCGTCCGCCGTCAGCTCGTTCGGCGCGGGCGGAGCCAACGCCCACGTGGTGCTGCGCGGGGTGCCCGCGCAGACCGGCACCGCGGCGGCCGCCGCCCGTCCGCGGCGGGACTGCTACGTCATCCCGCTCTCCCACCACAGCAGCGCCGGACTGCAGCTCGCCATGGACGAGCTGCGGCAGTGGCTGCGCGGGCGCCGGGTGGACATGGACGCCCTGGCCCACACGCTCGCGTGCCGCCGCGACAGCTTCCCGCACCGCGTGGCGATCGTCTGCCGCGACCAGGACGAGCTCGTCCGCGGCCTCGAGCAGGACCTGCACAGCCGCCCCCGGACCCCGGCCACGGCGTCGGGGCCGGTGGCGGAGCTGTCCGCCGGCACGGCCCGGGAGGTCGCCGCCCTGTACGAGTCCGGCGGCTCCGTGGACTGGGACGACTACTACCCGAGGACCGCCCCCGTCGAGCTGCCCGCGTACCCGTTCCTGCGCCACCGCCACTGGATCGACTCCGCGGAATCCGGCTTCCGCTCCCTCTCCTCGCTGGTGTCCGCCCACCGGATCGACGGCGTGACCATGGCGCCGGCGGCCTGGACGCTCGCGGTCCTCGCCGAACGGGCCGAAGGCCGCGCCCTCGGCAACGTGCTGTGGCAGAAGAGGATCACCGACCCCGGGGCCGTCGAGGTCCGGGAGCGTGGGGGCGAACTGTCGCTCGTCGACCGCGCCACCGGCGACGTGCACTGCACGGCCGAGGTGGGGGCGCCGGCGGCGGTCGCCGGCCCGCCCGGCATGCCCGCCGGCGTCCGCAGGCAGCACCGGCCGGAGATCTACGGCACCTTCCGGCGGCTCGGCTACGACTACGGCGAACCCCTGCGCGGCGTGCGCTGGGCCGACGTCGGACCCGGTGCGGTACGGGCGTTCCTCCATGTGGACCACGACTGGGGCCACGGCCTGTCGCCCGCGCTGCTGGACTGCGGAATGCAGCTCTCCATCCTGCTGGCGGCCGAGGAGGCACCGGACGGTCCTGTGTGCGTTCCCTACCACCTGGGGCGGCTGACCGTGGTCCGGGCCCCGCGGGACGAGGCGGTGTTCTGCCACTGCGTGGCCCGGCCGGGCGGCGGGTCCCGGCGGACCCGCACGTACGACTTCTTCTTCACCGACGAGCACGGCGACGTCCTCGTGGCCCTGGAGGAAGTGGTGTCCGTGGCGGTCGACGGCCACGGCCCGGCGGTCCAGCGGCCGGCTCCGGCCCCCGGGTCCGCCTCCGCGCCCTTCACCGTCCTCGAACTGAACTGACGGGGGACGCGGATGACCGGCGACGTCCTGATGTTCCCCGGGCAGGGCTCACAGCGCCTGGGCATGGGCAGGGAGGTGTTCGACGCCTACCCCGAGCTGTGCGACAGGGCCGACGAGACCGTCGGCCACTCCCTGCGCGAACTGTGCCTGGAGGACCCGCACGGACTGCTCAACGAGACCGCCTACACGCAGCAGGCGATCTACTTCGTGAGCTGCCTGATGTACCTGGCCCACGCCGAGCGGCACGGGGACGAGCGGGTGCGGTGCCTGACGGGCCACAGCCTGGGGCTGTACCCGGCGCTCTTCGCGGCCGGCGTCTTCGACCTCTTCGAGGGGCTCGAGATCGTCGCCAAACGCGGTGCCCTCATGCAGGAGGCGCGGGACGGGGCGATGGTGGCGGTCCTCGGACCGCAGGCGGACGGCATCGACGGACACCTCGCCCGGCTGGAGTTCTTCGACGTGGACGTGGCCAACTACAACAGCCCGGACCAGGTCGTCCTCAGCGCGGCGCAGCCGCGCCTGGAGGAGCTGGTGCCGCGGCTGGAGGAGACCGGCCACCGCTGCGTGTGGCTGCCGGTCAGCGGTGCCTTCCACTCCCGCCACATGGAGCCGGCCCGGTGCGAGTTCGCGCGGTTCCTGCGGGAGCGGGAGTTCGCGCCGCCCGCCAAGGCCGTCGTCTCCACGACGAGCGGCCGGACGCTGGGCGCCGGGCACCTGCTGGAGGAGATGGTCTTCCAGCTCGTGAAGCCGGTGCGGTGGTGGCAGACCGTGACGTATCTGGCCCGTACGGGACACAAGACCTTCCACGAGATCGGTCCCGGCACGGTGCTGACCAAGTTGAGCGCAAAGATCCTCGGCGATGAATCCTCGCCGCAGGCCGAGCCCGGGAAGTGATGACCGTGGAAACAGCACACAGCAGGATCGCCGTGATCGGTGGTGGCGGCTCCGGCTCCGTCGCGGCCTGGCAGCTTGCCCGACAGCACGACGTCACGCTCTTCGAGGCGGGCGAGTACCTGGGCGGGCACGCCTACAGCCACCCGGTCGAGACGGACCAGGGCACACTCCACGTGGACATGGGCGTGGAGCACTTCAACGAGAAGCTGTCGCCCAACCTGTTCCGGCTGCTGACCGACTTCGGCATCGGCACCTACGTCGCCCCGTCCTCCGTGCACGTGGACTTTCCCGGTGAGCGGCAGTACTGGAACAACCTCGACTTCCTCGGCCGGCTGCGCGAGGAGCTGCACGAGGAGTTCGACCGGTTCCACCAGGAGATGAACCAGGTGCCCACCTCGGGCGACGACTCCTACAAGCACATGAGCATCGGCGAGTACCTGGACGCGAACGGGTACTCCAAGAGCTTCAAGTACCAGGCGATGAACCCGATCCTGAGCATCTACTCGGGCTGCCACGCGCCGTCGCTGGACTACAACCTCATGTACGTCGCGCTGTCGTTCAGCATGAACCTGCTCTCCTTCTTCGCCGCCGGGTACTGGCGCAAGGCACAGGGCGGCATCCACGCCTACCTGGCCAGGATCGAGAGCGAGCTGGGCGACCGCGTCCGGCTGAACACGCCCGTCGAGGCCGTCGTCCCGGCGGAGTCCGGGGTGACGGTGGTGGCCGGCGGGCAGGAGCACCACTTCGACCAGGTCGTGTTCGCCACGCACGCGGACGTGACGCTGGCACTGCTGCGCACCTCCGACCCCCGGTACCGGGAGCTGCTCGGGGACTTCGCGTACGTGCCGGTCGAGAGCGTGCTGCACCAGGACGAGAGCTGGCTCAGCCCGGTGGGCCGCGACGCCTACTGCCAGTTCCGGATGCCGGAGGGCTTCGAACTCACCCGCGCCGAGGACCAGATGGGCAGCCTCACCCGCAACTGCAACGTGCTCCACCCCTACCGGAACGTGAAGTCGCCCATCCTGATCACCTTCGACCCGCAGGAGGAGGTCGACCCCGAGCGCGTCCTCGTCCGCCGCAAGTGGAAGCTGCCCCAGCTCCGCCCGGTGGACGTGCGCCGCAAGAAGCGGCTGAGCGAGATCCAGGGCCGGAACAACCTCTGGTTCTGCGGCACCGACACCAGCGTCACCGGGCACGAGGGAGCGATCGTCTCCGGCATGGTGATCGCGGACCGGCTGGGCGTCCCGTACCCCTTCCCGGACGACGCGCCCGCCTTCGGCCAGTTCCGCGGCATCAAGGAATTCATGGGTGTCTGAGCGAACACCGCCCGGCACCGTCACTTTCTCAATCGGGGATGACCCATGGAATCGCTAGCACCTCGGTACCAGGACCTCGCCGCCCTCGCCGCCTTCGACGTGCCCGGCGAGCAGGCCGGCGCCGCTGTGGTGGTCACCGACCGGGAGGACGTCGCGGCGGCGGCCCGCGCCATCGGCGCCGAGTGCTGGTACGCCGGCCCCGCCACGAAGAGCGAGGACCGGCTCGGGCAGGAGCTGCGGCGGCGCATCGCCCTCCCCCGGGCTCCCGGCCCCGCTCGGGCCGAGGGGATCCCCGCCACCCTGGTGGTGGCCTGGGGCGACGGGCCGTCCGGCGGCACGCCGGGGTACGCCGCGGCGGTGCGGTTCGCCCGCGCCGGCCTGGCCCTGCTGCAGGCCGTGCGCGAGTCGGGACGCCCCGTCCACCTCCTCACGCTGTCCCGTGCGGCCGACGTGCTCCCCTCGCTGCTCGACGGCATGGCCCGGACGGCCGCGCTGGAATGCCCGCTCGTCCACACGGCGGTCGAGTGCGGTGACCCCGTCACCGCCGAGCGGCTGCGCGCGTGGATCGCGGCCGGGGTCCGCCGTCCGGGGGCGGTGCTGCGGGCCGAGGGCGACCGGATCGCGCTCCTCGGCCACGCGCCGCGGCCGCTGGAACGCGTGCGGCCGGGCGAGGTGTTCGGTGACGGCGGCCCCGTCGTGGTCATCGGCGGCACCGGGGGCATCGGACGCCATCTGTGCCGGTACCTGAGCCGGCGCTGCGGCGCCCAGGTGTTCGTCCTGGGACGCGGCACTCCCGGCCCGCAGGCGCAGGCGGCCCTGAAGGAGGCGGGCGTGCGCAGCCACCTCGCCGCCGCGGCCGACGACCCCGAGGCGCTCGACGGCGCGCTGCGCTACGTCCACGACCGGTTCGGACCGGTCAAGGCGGTGTTCAACCTCGCCGGAGTGCTGGACGACTGCCTGCTGTACAACCTGACGCCCGACCGCCTGGAGAACGTCCTGCGGCCGAAGGTGGCCACCGGCCTCAACCTCGCGGCCCTGACCGGTCCGCACCGGCCCGGCACCGTGGTGCACTTCAGCTCGCTGACGAGCGTCACGGGAAACGTGGGCCAGACGGCCTACGGAGCGGCCAACGCGTTCCTCGACCGGCTGTCCGCGCACCGGCCCGACTGGTACAGCATCAACTGGGGCCTGTGGGACACCGACGGCATGCAGATGCCGGACGACACCTCGGGGCTGCGGGCGATGCCCCCCGAGCAGGCCTGCGACGCGCTGCTGTCGGCCCTCGCCACCGGGACGCGTCACCTGGCCGTCTACGACGGACAGGTGCGCCTCGACCCCGACGCCGCACCGCCGGCCGCGTCGCCGGACGCACCCGCCGGGGCCGGTTCCCCTTCCCCCGCCCCGGACCTGTCCGCCCGCACGGCACAGTGGCTGCGGGACCTCATCGTCCGGCACAGCGGCCTGCGGCATCTGCGCGACGACGACAACCTGCTGGACCAGGGGCTGGACAGCGTCGCCAGCATCCGCATCAGCAGGGACATCGAGACCCGCCTGGACATCGCCGGTTCGTCCCGGCTGAGCCGCGCGGTCCTCTTCGAGTACCCGACCGTCGCGGCGCTCGGCACGTACCTGGTCGAGAACTTCCCCACCGAACTGGAATCCTCCTTCACCCGCGAACAGCCGCCGGCACGGGAGCCTGCGGCGGCTTCCGGGTCTGCGGGTGCGGCGGTTCCTGGGGCTGTGGCCTCGGGAGCCCCTGGCTCTGCGGGTGCGGCGGTTCCTGGGGCCGTGGTCCCGGCGGCCCCCGCGCCCGCGGCCCCACCGGCCCCCGCCGCCGGGACCCCACCCCCACCGGCCGGGCAACCGCGGGGGTCCGCGTCCGCGGCCGCCGTGCCCGGGGACGGTCCCGCGGCGGACGCCTACCGCCCCGATGACATCGCCATCGTCGGGATGGCCGGGGAGTTCCCCGGCGGCGCCGACACCGAGGCGTTCTGGCAGGCGCTGCTGAGGGGCGACGACGCGGTACGGGTCATACCCGGCGACCGCTGGGACTGGCGGGAGAACCACTCCTTCTCGCCGGACGAACCGGGCACCTCCTACGGCCGCCACGGCGGGTTCCTCGACCACGCCCTGGACTTCGACCCCGTCTTCTTCAACATCGCGCCCCTCGACGCGCGGTCCATGGACCCGCAGGAGCGCCGCTTCCTGCAGTCCGTCTACCACGCCCTGGAGGACTCCGGGTACTTCGCCCGGCCGACCCACGACGTGGGCGTCTTCGTGGCCGCCATGTTCGGCCACTACCAGGACCTCACCGCTCCCGACCGGGTGATCGGCAGCTCGTTCGCCGCCATCGCCAACCGGGTCTCCTACGCCTTCGACCTGCACGGCCCCAGCGTCGCCCTGGACACCATGTGCTCCGGCGGGCTCACCGCCCTGCACCTCGCCGTCCGCAGCATCCGCTCCGGGGACTGCGCCCTGGCCGTGGCGGGCGGCGTGAACCTCATGACGCACCCGGGGAAGTACCGTCTGCTGTCCGAGGGCAGGTTCCTCAGCCCCACCGGCCACTGCCAGGCCTTCGGCGTGGAGGCGGACGGCTACGTCCCCGGCGAGGGAACCGCCGCCGTGGTCCTCAAGCCGCTGTCCCAGGCGCTCGCGGACGGGGACCGCGTGCACGCGGTCATCCGGGCGACCGCGGTGAACTCCGGAGGCCGGACGGCCGGCTTCACCGTGCCCTCCGAACGCGCCCAGCACCGTGTGATCGCCTCCGCCCTGGCCGAGGCGGAGATCGAACCGGCCGCGGTGACCTACGTCGAGGCGCACGGCACGGGCACCCGACTCGGCGACCCGATCGAGGTGCGCGCGCTGCGGCGGGCGTACGGCGGGCCCGAGCAGGGCCGCGCCCATCTCGGCTCGGTGAAGAGCAACATCGGGCACCTGGAGTCCGCCGCGGCGATGGCCGGACTCGTCAAGGTCGTCAAGCAGCTCGCCCACAAGACCCTGGCGCCCACCCTCCACTGCGCGCTCGAGAACCCTGACCTGCATCTCGAGGACTCGCGTTTCGCCCTGGTCAAGGAGGTCCTGCCGTGGCCCGCGGGCAGCACGCCCACGCGCTTCGCCGGACTGAGCTCGTTCGGTGCCGGCGGCGCCAACGGGCACGCGATCATCCAGGAGTTCGTGGACCCCCGCCCGGCCCGCCCCGTACCCCGGTTCCCGCGCTACTTCATCCCGCTGTCCGGGCGGGACGAGGCCGCCGTGCGGCGCCGTGCGGACCAACTGCTCGCCGCGCTGCGCGACGCGCCCGACACCGCCTCGTACCTGTACGGGCTGAGCTACACCCTGTGCTGCGCCAGACAGCACTTCCGCGTCCGGCGCGGCTACTGGGCCGAGAGCGTCGAGCAACTCGCCGGCCTGCTCCGGCACGCGGACGGATCCTCCCCGGCCGCCCCGCCGGCCGGCGACCCCTTCGCCGGGGCGGCGTCGGAGTACCTCGCCGGCGAGAACCCCGACTTCACGGAGCTGTTCCCGGTCCGCATGCCGGTGGACGCCCCGCTCTACCCGTTCGCCGCCGAGCGGTACGTGGCCGACACGCTCGACCACGCGAACCGGCCGGCCGCCCCCGCGGCCCTGCCCGCACCGGTCCCCCGCGGCACCGCCGGCGACGCCGCCGAACTGCTGCTCACCCCGGTGTGGCGGCCGCAAGCGGCGGACGGCCCGGCGGACTCACCGGTGCCGTGCGTCCTCGTGCTCACCGACCGCGGCCAGGAGCCCAGGCTCCCCGACCCGCCGGAGGGCACCCGGCTGGTCCGGGTGACAGCCGGCGACGCGCTGGTCGTCGAGGCGGACCGGATCGAGCTGCCCGAGGGCGACGACACCGCCGCCCGGCGCGCCCTGGAGCACCTCACCGGCGAACTGGGCCTGGAACACCTGTACTGGGTGGATCTCAGGCGCCAGGGGACGGTGGCGTCGCAACTGGCCTTCGCCAAGGCCCTCCAGGCCTGCCGCACCCCGTCCACGGTCCTCGGCGTGACCCAGGAGGACGACGCGGCCGAGGTGCGCGCCGGGGCCGGCTTCCTGCACGGGCTGGCGGAGGAGAACCCGCATGTGCTCACCGTTCAGGCGCGCCGCTGCGGTACCGGTGACGTGTTCGCCGACGGCTGGGAGCCCCTGCTGGACGAACTGCGTGCCGCCCGCCGACCGCTCACCGAGGTCAGATGGGCGGACGGGACCCGCCAGACGCGCGAACTGACGGAACTCCGGCCCGACGGCGGCGGCGTCCGGCTGCGCACCGGGGGGACGTACCTCCTCACGGGCGGACTGGGCAAGATCGGCCGGGCCGTCGCCGAACTCCTGACCGAGCGGTACCGGGCCACGGTGATCGCCGTCGGCCGTTCCGCGCCGGACGCCGGGCAGCGGCAGTGGATCGCCGCGTCGCCGGGGCTGCACTACGAGCAGGCGGACATCGTCTCCGCGGACGGGACCCGGGACCTGATCGAGAGGATCCGCGAACGCTTCGGCGGCCTCGACGGAGTCATCCACTCCGCGGGCGTCATCAGGGACGCCCTGGTGCAGAACAAGTCGGCGGAGGACGCGGAGGCGGTGCTCGCCCCGAAGGTGCGGGGCACGCTGAACCTCGACCGGTACACCGCCGGGCTGCGCCTGGACTTCTTCTGCGTCTTCTCCTCCATCTCCAGCGTCATGGGCAACACCGGGCAGAGCGACTACATCGCCGCCAACCGCTTCCTCGACGAGTTCGCGGCCGAGCGCGCCCGGCGCGTGGCGGACGGCGGGCGCAGCGGCTTCAGCCTGTCGGTCAACTGGCCGCTGTGGCTGGACGCCGAGGACGAACGGCGCGAGCAGTACCAGGCGCTCGCCGACTTCCTGCGCGGCCAGTTCGGGATGGAGCCGCTGTCCTCGCGGCGCGGCGCGGAGCTGTTCCTCGACCTGCTCAACGGCCTGCCGGAGACCTGCCACCAGGTCATCCCGTGCGTCGGGGACGTGGCGCGGATGCGGCAGCGGCTGCTGCCCGGCGCCGTACGGCCGGCGCCCCGGGCGGACGGCGTGGCCCCGGCCGCGGAGGGCACCGGCCCCCGCCCCGGCGCGACACTGGAGGAGATCGGCGGACGGCTCGTGGAGCTGGTGCGGCAGCAGACCGGCCTGCGGCCGGAGGACATCGCCGTCGACAGCACGTGGGGCGAGCTCGGCTACGACTCGGTCGGCCTCCAGCGCCTGGCCCGGGAACTGGGCTCCCGGTTCGGCGCGGAGACCCCGCCCAACGCCCTCTTCCGGTACAGCAGCATCGCATCGCTGAGCGCCCATCTGAGGGACCGGGGCGTACCGGCGGAGGGCGGGGCGGCGGCCGTGCCGCAGCCGTCCCCGTCCGCCGGAGCGCGGACCACCGGCGGCACCGGTGCGACGGCCACCGCCACCGCCGCCGGCCCGCCGGCGGACCCCGGCGGCCTCGGGGGCGGCGGACGCGGCAGGTACGCCGTGATCGGGATGAGCGGCGTCATGCCCGGAGGCGCGGACCTGGCGGACTTCTGGGAGCTGCTCGTCGAGAACGGCAGCGCCATCCGCGCGGTCGACCGCTGGAAGGGCCGCGAGAAGCAGTACTTCGCGGGCACCATCGACGCCTTCGACGCGTTCGACCACTCCTTCTTCGGGCTCTCCGCCCGGGAGGCGGTCCTCATGGACCCGCAGCACCGGCTCTTCCTGCAGAGCGCCTACAACGCCCTGCTCGACGCCGGCTACGCGCCCGGAGCGCTGCGGGAGGTGGGCGTCTTCGCCGGCGTGCAGTTCAGCGAGTACCAGACGGCGCTGCAGCACAGCGAGGACTGGGCCCACCCGTACACCGTCACGGGCAACGCGCACACCATGCTCGCCAATCGCGTGTCCCACCTGCTCGACTTCACCGGCCCGAGCCAGACGGTCGACACCGCCTGCTCGAGCGGGCTGGTGGCGCTGAACCGGGGGGTGCTCTCGCTCGCGGCGGGGGAGTGCGACGTGGCTCTCGTGGGCGCCGTCAGCGTGCTCGTCGACCCGGCCGCCACCGACGCGGCGAGCCGGCTGGGGGTGCTCTCCCCCGACTTCCGCTGCGCCACCTTCGACAAGGACGCCAACGGCTATGTCCGGGCGGAGGGCGTGGGCTGCGTGGTGGTCAAACGGCTCGCCGACGCCCAGCGGGACGGCGACGCCGTGCTCGCGGTGATCGAGGGGGTGGCCGAGAACCACGACGGCCGCTCCAACTCGCTGACCGCCCCCAACCCCGACGCCCAGGTCGCCCTGCTGGAGAAGGTCTACACACCGGAGCTGGCCGCCCGGGTCTCCCACATCGAGGCGCACGGCACCGGTACGAACCTGGGCGACCCCATCGAGATCAGCGCGCTGCGGACCGCGTTCGGCCGGCTGGCCCCGCACCGTGAGCCGGGCAGCATCACGCTGGGGGCGGTGAAGACCAACGTGGGCCATCTGGAGCCGGCCGCCGGCATGGCGGGGCTGCTGAAGCTGCTGCTGTGCCTGCGTCACCACCGCCTGCCGGCGAACATCAACTTCAAGGAGCTCAATCCGCTGGTCGAACTCGACGGTTCGCCCTTCCGGTTGCTGCTGGAGAACGAGCGGTGGGAGCGGAGCACACCGCTGGTGGCCGGCGTCAGCTCCTTCGGGTTCGGCGGGTCGAACGCGCACGTGGTCCTCTCCGAGGCGCCCGCCCCGTCACCGGCCCGCAGGACGCCGCGGCCGCACTGGCTCGTCACGCTCAGCGCCCGCTCCCGTGCCTCGCTCACACAGATGAGGGACGGCCTGCTGGAGTGGCTGCGGGGTCCCGGGGCGGAGCGCGCGGACCTCGGGGACGTCGCCCACACCCTGGCGGCCGGCCGCGACCACTTCGAGTACCGCATGGCCTGGATCGTCGCCGGCACCCCGGAGCTGCGGCAGCGGCTGGAGGAGGCCCGTCCCGAGGAGGCGGCCAAGTGCCGGCCGCAGCGGCTGACCAGGCACCCGGTGACGCTGCCGGACGCGGCGGATCCCGGTCACCGCGCGGCGCTGGAGGCCCTTCGGGCCCGCTACCTGGAGGGGGAGGAGTTCGCATGGGAAACGATGTTCGACGACGGGCGGTTCGGCCGGCTGCACCTGCCGGGCTACGCGTTCGAACAGAACCGGTTCTGGTTCGAGTGACCGGTACCGGCAGGGCAACGGCGCGCCAGGGAATCGAGAGTGGGCATGGACGAGCTGCTTGAGGACGACACCCCCGTCGTGGTCGGCATGGCCTGCCGGTTCGCCGGCAGCGACGGCCTGGGGGAGTACTGGGAGCGCCTGCGGCTCGGCCGCAGCGCCCTGGGCACCACCGGGCGCTGGGCGGGGGAGGAGGACGCCGCGGCCTTCGTCGGCGGCTTCCTGGACGGGCACCAGGACTTCGACGCGCGGTTCTTCCGCGTCTCACCGAACGAGGCCCGGTGCATGGACCCGCAGCAGCGGATCCTGCTGCAGACGGTGCAGCACGCCGTCGACGACGGCTATCTGACGGCCGCGGACCTGCGCGACCTGGACTGCGGTGTGTTCGTCGCCGGGCTGCCCGGCGACTACCGCTCCCTGGTGGCGCAGCGCAGCGACGTCGTCTACGGCACCCACAGCTTCCTGGGCAACGCGCCCTCCACGCTGTCGGGCCGCATCTCCTACTTCTACGACATCAACGGCCCGTCGGTCACGCTGGACAGCGCGTGCTCCTCGTCGCTGGCGGCGCTGCACGAGGCGGTGCTCAACGTCCGGGCCGGGCAGTGCCGCTGCGCGGTCGTCGGCGCGGTGTCGGTCTTCAGCACCCCCGAGGTGCTGCGCTTCGCGCAGCGTTCCCGGATGAGCTCTCCCGAGGGCGCGTCGCTGCCCTTCACCGACGCCGCCGACGGATTCGTACCGGCCGAGGGCGCCGCAGCGCTCGTCGTCATGCGGTACGACGAGGCGCGGGCCCGGGGACTGCGCGTCTACGGAGCGGTCCAGGCGACCGCCACCAACCACAACGGCACCACCAACGGCCTGATGGCGCCGAGCTCCCGGGCGCAGTCCCGGCTGATCGCGGAGCTCTACGAGCGCGAGGGGATCGACGCCTCGCGGATCGCCTACCTGGAGACGCACGGCACCGGCACGCCGCTGGGCGACCCCATCGAGCTGGAGGGCCTCAGGTCCGCCTTCCGCCGGGCCGGCGCCGACGGCTGCCACCTCGGCGCCGTGAAACCGCTCATCGGGCACACCCTGGTGACCTCCGGCCTGGCGAGCGTCATCAAGGCGCTGCTCGCCTTCCACCATGGGACGATCCCGCCGGTGGCCACCACCGACGAGGAGGTCTCCTACCTCGACGTCGCGCCGTTCAGGGTCAGCACCGAACCCCTGCCGTGGCCGGAGGACAAGCCGCTGTGCGCCGTCAGCGCCTTCGGCTTCACCGGCTCCAACGGACACGTGGTCCTGCGCAGGCCGGCGGACGGGCCCGCGGGCGGGGACGCGGTGGACCGCCGCCCCGGACGGGCGCTGCCCTTCTGCCTGTCGGCCGAGTCACAAGGCAGCCTCGCGGCGCTGGCCGGCCGCGTGCGGGCGCTCGTCGCCGAGCTGCCCGGGGACCGGCTCTGGGACCTCTCCCAGCTACTGCTGCGGCGCCCGCGCCTCACCCACGAGCAGGTGGTCGTGGCCGGCACCCGGGAGGAACTCCTCACCGGCCTCGACGCGCCTCCGCTCAGCGGGGAGGACGGCCCGGCCCCCCGGACCGCGGACACCGGCCGCCTGGACGACGACCTGCGCGACCTGGTCACCCACTGGCGGGACCGGGACACCCCCGCGCTGCGGAGGCGGCTGGACGCACCGGCCGACCTGGCGCGGATCGCGCTGCCCGCCTACCCCTTCGAGAGGCGGCGGCACTGGGTGATCGACGAAACCTCCGCGCGGACGCCCTCCGCGCCCCGAGCGCAGGACGCCCCGGAACCCGTGGACGAGGGACCCGTGGAAGAACTGTGCGCCCGGCTGTCGGCGCTGCTGGGCTTCGACGAAGGGAAGGACGAGGTCGTCCCCGGCACCAGGATCGCCTCGCTCGGCCTGGACTCGCTCTCGGCCGCTCAGCTCCTGAGCCCGTACCAGAAGGCCGGAAGCCCCATCAAGGCGCACGATCTCTTCCGCCACGAGACGGTGGCCGGCCTCGCCGCCGCCATCGGCGGCCGGCCGCTCGCCTCACGGCAGCAGCAGCCGCCGCCGGACCGGAACGACCGCGGCGGCCCGGCGGCGGACACGGCACGCCCGTCGCGCCCCGCACCGCCGCTGCTCCGGTGGTCCCAGTACGGCGACTCGGGCCGCCCCGCCCTGCTGCTCCCCCCGCTCAACTGCGACCAGCGGGCGTGGACCCAGCAGATCCCGGCCCTGCTCCGCCAGGGACGCAGGATCCACGTCCCGGAGTACCCCGGGCACAACGACGCCCCCTTCGACGAGGAGCGCTTCTCCTTCGAGGCGCTCGCGGACGAGGTGGCCGACTACGTGCGGGACACCGTCGAGGGCCCGGCCGACCTGGTCGGCTGGTCGCTGGGCGGCTGCGTCTCGACCCTGACCGCCCTGCGGCACCCGGAGCGCGTCGACTCGCTGACGATCGTGAGCTGCGCGCCCCGCTACGGCGAGGACGCCTTCGAGCGCACCCTCGACCTGCGCGAGGAGCTGCGCCTGCACGGGAACCTGCTGGAAGCGGTGTTCGGCGGGGGCGGCGACCTGGCCGAGCGGTTCGGCGGGAACGCCTCCATGGACGTCCTGCGCTGCTACTACACGGCCCTGACGGCCTTCGACGTCGTCGACCGCCTCCCGGACATCACCGCGGACTGCCTGGTGGTCCGCGGACTCGACGACTGCGTCCTGGACACCGAAGCGGTCGCGCAGTACTCGAAGATCCCCGGGGCGCGGGTGCACGAGCTCGCGGGCCACGGGCACTACGTGCCGCTCACCGCGGCGCGCGCCTTCAACAAGACGCTGACGGCGTTCTGGGCCGAACGGGCCTGACCGGCACGCCGTGCGGCACCCGGACACACCACTCCTCGGCACAACCTCTCAACGGAACGGATCGGTTGCGGACATGCTGGTACGCGCGGACAAGGCGGCGGTCGTCCTCTTCGACATGCAGCTGGAGCTCATCCCACTGCTGCTGGAGGGCACCCAGCTGCTGCACAACACCTGCTGGGTGGCGGAGGTGGCGCGGGAGTTCGACCTTCCGCTGCTGCTGACCGAGCACAAGAAGCTGGGCGGACTCTCCCTGTCGCTGCACGAGGCGGCCGAGGGCGCGCCCCGGCTGGAGAAGGAGCACTTCGACTTCCTGCGGGAGGAGCACATCACCCGCCATGTGGCGGAGACCGGCCGCGACCAGTACGTGCTGGCCGGTGCGGAGACACACGTGGTCGTCCTCCAGTCGGCGCTGAGCCTGCTGGAGCAGGGCAGGACGGTGTTCGTGCTGGCCGACACCGTCTCCGCCCGCAACCAAGCGGACCACGAGCTGGGCCTGGACCGCCTGCGGCAGCTCGGGGCGCATCTCATCACGCGGGAGATGTTCTTCTTCGAGCTGATCCGCAACTCCGAGGACGCCCGCTACCTCGAACTGGCCAAGAAGTACCTGGACGGGCGCTACATCCGCTAGCCGGGCGGCGCGTCACGCGCGGGGCGGCGCGGCCGGGCCCGGGTCCCTGGGGCCGGCCGGACCAGCCGCCCGCCGGACAGCTCCAGGAGCCGGTCGCGGTGGCGCTCGCGCAGGGCCCGGTCGTGGGTGACGGTCACGACCGGGCCCGCGAAGCGTTCCACCGCCTTCAGCAACTGCTCGACCAGCACCAGGCTCAGGTGGTTGGTGGGTTCGTCGAGCAGCAGCAGATGCGGCCGCCGGGCGAAGAGCAGCGCGAGTTCCAGGCGCCGCCACTGGCCCACGGACAGCCGGTTCGCCGGGGTGGAGAAGTCCTCCGGGCCGAACAGACCGAACCTGGTCAGCTCGGCCGCGGCGTCCTCGGCATGGGCCGCGCGGCGCGCGGCGAACGCCTCCAGCAGAGGGCGCCGTTCCGCGCCGAAGTCGCTGTCCTGCGGCAGATGCCCGATGCGCAGCCCCGGCGCGCGCTCCACCACTCCGGCGTCCGGGGCCCGCTCACCCGCCAGCACCGACAGCAGCGTCGACTTGCCCGCGCCGTTCGGACCGCTGATCACATGACGGCTGCCGGCGGCCAGCGTCAGCTCCGCTCCCCGCAGCACCGTCCCGACGGCCAGGCCGGTGGCCCGCAGCAGCACGCCGTCGGCCGGCTCCGGGATCCCACCGGTCCCGTCGGCGGCCTGCGGGGGAGCGAAGTCGAGGGGCTCGGGCGGACGCGGCACCGCGTCCTGGAGAAGCTGCCGCAGATGCTGCTGGGCGGCGCGGGTCCTGCGGGCGACGGCGGCCTCGGCGGCGCTCCCCATGGCGTTGTAGGACAGTTTGTCGTTGTCGGCTCTGCCCGCGAAGACGCGGCCGCCGGCCTGGGCCCTGTCCAGCCGCCGCCGGGCCTCGGCCAGCTCCCGGTCCCATGCGCGGTACCGCTGCCACCAGCGCTCCCGGGCCGCGGCACGGTCGTCGAGGTAGTCGCGGTAGCCGCCGCCGTAGCGCACGGTCGAGCCCTCCGGGCCGTCGAGGTCGACGATGGCGGTGACGGCCGTGTCGAGCAGCGCCCGGTCGTGCGAGGCGATCAGGCAGGGGCCCTGGTACGCCGCGAGCCACTGGACCAGCCAGTCCACCGCCCGGTCGTCGAGGTGGTTGGTGGGCTCGTCGAGCAGCAGCCCGGCCGGTTCGTCGAGGACCAGCGAGGCCAGTGCCAGCCGGGCCCGTTCACCACCCGAGAGGGTCTGGACGCGGCGGCTCCGCTCCAGCCCGGCCAGGCCGAAGACGTCCAGCACCTCACCGATGCGGGCGCCCAGCTCCCAGCCGCCGCGGCGGCCGAACTCCTCCTGCAGCCGGCCGTACTCCTCCATCACGGCCTGCAGACCGCGGCCGTCCTCGGACGACATCCGCCGCTCCGCGGCGTGCATCCGCGCGGACAGTTCCCCGATCGCGGCCGTCGCCCGCGCGAGTACGTCCTCGATGGTGGAGCCGGCCGGGAAGTCCGGCTGCTGGGGAAGGAACCCCACCCGGCCCGTCACCGCGCGCACCACCTGGCCGCGCTGCGGTGCGAGCTCGCCGGCGAGGACGCGCAGCAGGGTCGACTTGCCCCGGCCGTTCTCACCGATCAGCCCCACCCGCTCGCCCCCGGAGACCGTGAGCGACACGTCGCGCAGCACCACGCGGTCCCCCAGCACGCAGTGCAGGTCCTCGGCGAGGAGGTGCGCCGAGCGGTGGTCGGCGGACAGGATGTCCTGCCCTCCGGTCACGTGCGAGGACGCCTCACTCATCGCCGGGCGCCCCCGTCTCGAGCAGGCGGCCGTCGGACACCCGCAGCCAGCGGTTCACCCCGATCTCCTTGATGAACCGTTCGTCGTGGCTGACCACGACGAACGCGCCCTCGTACGAGTTGAGGGCCCCCTCGAGCTGCTCGACGCTGTCGAGGTCGAGGTTGTTGGTCGGCTCGTCGAGCAGCAGCAGTTGCGGCGCGGGCTCGGCACCCAGGACACAGGCCAGGGTGGCGCGCAGCCTCTCACCCCCCGACAGGGCCCCGACCGGGAGGTGCGCGGCGGGCCCGCGGAAGAGGAAGCGGGCCAGCAGGGTCATCCGCTCCGCCTCGGGCTTGAGCGGCGCGTAGTCGGCCATGCACTGCGCGACGGTGCGGTCCAGCGGCAGCGTGTCCAGCCGCTGGGAGAGATAGGCGACACGGCCCTCGGCCCGCTTGAACACCGTGTGCTCCGCCTCGAGCTCCCCGCTGATCACCCGCAGCAGGGTGGACTTTCCGGCGCCGTTGCGGCCGGTCAGCGCGATCCGCTCGGGCCCCCGGACGGTGAGGCTGACGCCCTCGCCGGCGAAGAGCGGCCGCCCGCCGTACCGGACGTTGATCCCCTCGCCGAGGAAGACGGTGCGGCCCGCCGGAACCTTGGTGTCGGGCAGCTCCAGCGAGATGCTGCGGTCGTCGCGCAGGGCCCGGCTCGCCTCGTCCAGCCGGGCCCTGGCGTCGGCCAGCCGCTGACCGTGCATGTCGTTCGCCTTGCCCGCCGACTCCTGGGCGCGCCGCTTGAGGGTGCCCGCGGCCATCCTGGAGATGCTGCCCTTGCGGGCGGCCTTGAGTCCGACACCGGCTCGGCGCGCGGCCCGCTCACGGGCCTGCTGTACCTCCCGCTTCTCCCGCTTGACCTGCTGCTCGGCGGTCCGGATGTTCTTCTCGGCGGTCTCCTGCTCGGCGCGCACGGCCTCTTCGTAGTCGGTGTAGTTGCCGCCGTACAGCCGCATCTCGCCGGATTCCAGCTCGGCGATGCAGTCCATGCGGTCGAGCAGCGCCCGGTCGTGGCTGACCACCAGCAGACAGCCGTTCCAGTTCTCCAGCACCTGGTAGAGCCGACGGCGGGAGTCCAGGTCGAGGTTGTTGGTGGGTTCGTCGAGCAGCAGTACGTCGGGCTGCCTGAGCAGCTGGGTCGCGAGGCCGAGGGAGACGACCTGGCCGCCGCTGAGGGCGCGCAGCCGCTGGGACAGCGGAACGCCGCCGAGCCCCAGCCGGTCGAGCTGGACCTGGCTGCGTTCCTCGATGTCCCAGTCGTCGCCGACCGTGGCGAAGTGCTCCTCGCTCACGTCCCCGGACGCGATGGCGTCCAGCGCCTCGACGACCGGGGCTATGCCGAGCACCTCGGCCACGGTCAGGTCGCCGGTCAGGGGCAGGCTCTGGGGGAGGTAGCCGAGCAGGCCCTGGACGGTCACGGCCCCGCGGTTCGGGCGGAGTTCGCCAGCGATCAGCTTGAGCAGGGTGGACTTGCCCGCACCGTTCGGTGCGACCAGACCGGTGCGGCCGACGCCCACGGCCCAGGACAGGTCCTGGAACACGGGGGTGCCGTCGGGCCAGGAGAAGGAGAGATTCGAGCAGACGATGTTGGCGTCGGACATACGCGCAGGCCTCGCAGATGATGCGGACGCACCGGGGCGCCCGGGCGGGGGGTGGTCAGAGCACGTGGAGGTACGGCCACGGCACTGCGCACTCCGGGTGCACAGCGGTGGCAGTCGACATCCGGGGATCACCCGGTGATGTCGTCGTCACCCGCGATAACCACGGCTACCTTCCTTCGTGTACACCATCTGCGCATCACCGTACCAGAAGAGGAAGTTGACGCCGGGCGCCACCGGCCACGCACATACGCCCCTTCCACCGCACGCCGCATTGTTCACCCGGATGCTCTCCACCGGGAATCGAGTGGAATTCAAGCGCATCCGGTGCCGAACTCCAGGGCCTGCCATTGCCATCCCTTCGCGAGCGTCATTACTGTCGCCCTCGCTCACCCGGAAAACGTCTCGCAATAAGGAGCACCATGGGCATGCGAACCCCCGAGAAGGAACTCGGCGCCAAGAAGGAATGGCACCGTCCCGATTTCGTCACCATCGACACCGGCATGGAAGTGACCGCCTACTTCAGCCGCCGCGACTGACACACCCCTGCCGGAAAGGACGCAGGCATATCGATGTCCGTGACGCTCGAGGCCGACGCCCCTTACAGCGAGGCCGATTTCAGGCAGGCGCTCCACGCGCTCAAGTCGTCGTACTGGGACCGGCACCCGTTCCACCAGCGGATGCACGAAGGGCGGCTGGACGAGGGGGAGCTGCGGCTGTGGGCGGCCAACCGCTGGTACTACCAGCGGTGCCTGCCGCAGAAGGACGCCGCGATCGTGGCCAACTGCCCCCTGCCCGACGTGCGGCGCCAGTGGCTGTCCAGGATCGTCTACCACGACGGGACGGACGCTTCCTCGGGCGGTGCGGAGAAATGGCTGCGTCTGGCCGAAGCGGTCGGGCTCCGCAAGGACGAGGTGCTCGACGAGCGCCTCGTCCTTCCGGGCACGCGCTTCGCCGTGGACGCCTACGTGAACTTCGCCCGGAGCCGCCCCTGGCTGGAGGCGGCCGCGTCGGGGCTGACCGAGCTCTTCTCCCCGGGCCTGCTCGCCCACCGGCTGGGCCGGCTCAGGGAGCACTACCCGTGGATCGCCGAGGAGGGCTTCGCGTACTTCACCGCGCGCATCGAGGTGGTGGGCCCTGAGGGCCGTTCGCTGCTCGACCTGGTGGCACGGCACGCCGTCACCCGGGAACAGCAGGACGCCTGCGTCAGGGCACTGGCGTTCAAGTGCCAGGTGCTGAACGCCGTCCTGGACTCGCTCGACTACCACACGGGAAACGGAGCCCCGCGGTCATGACCGGCCTGCCCGAGCCCACCGTGCCGCGCCTGCGCACCGGAGTGCGGCTGACCAGCGATCCGGTACGCGGCGAGCTGGCCCTGCTGCCCGAACGCGTGGTCGTCCTGAACGACACCGCGGCGGCGGTGCTCGCCCACTGCGACGGCGCCTCCACCCTCGGCCGTATCGTCGAACGCCTCGCCGAGGAGTACGAGGGCGTCAGCGTCGAGGACGTCTCCGAGCTGCTGCTGCGGCTGGCGGAGCACCGGGTGGTGGACCTGGATGGCTGACCCGTCCGCCCGTGCCCCGCTGGGGATGCTGATCGAGCTGACCCACCGCTGCCCGCTGCACTGTCCCTACTGCTCCAACCCCCTGGAGCTCGTCCGCCGGTCCGAGGAGCTGACCCGCGAGCAGTGGTCGGACATCCTCACCCAGGCCCGCGAGCTCGGCGTCGTGCAGATGCACTTCTCCGGCGGCGAGCCGCTGGCCCGCCCGGACCTGCCGGACCTGGTCGGCCACGCTCGGGAGCTCGGCGCCTACGTCAACCTGGTCACCAGCGGCGTCGGCCTGACCGCCGACCGCGCGCGGAACCTGGCGCAACGAGGCACCGACCACGTCCAGCTCTCCCTCCAGGACGCCGACCCCGACCTGGGCGACCGGGTCGCCGGAGCCCGGGTGCACGCTGCCAAGCTCAAGGCCGCCGAGGCGGTCACCGCCGCCGGCCTGCCGCTCACCGTGAACGTCGTCCTCCACCGCCGGAACATCGACCGCGTGGAACGGATCGTGGACCTCGCCGTCGGCCTGGGCGCCGACCGGATCGAGCTGGCCAACACCCAGTACTACGGCTGGGGTCTGCGCAATCGCGCCGCGCTGATGCCCACCCGGGACCAGCTCGCCGCCGCGCGGCAGGCGGTACGGCGCGCCCGGGCGAAGCACGCGGGCGGCCCCGAACTGGTTTACGTCGCGGCCGACTACTACGACGACCGGCCCAAACCGTGCATGGACGGCTGGGGCAACACCCAGCTCACCGTCACCCCTACCGGCGACGTGCTGCCGTGTCCCGCGGCGTACGCCATCACCACCCTCCCGGTGGAGAACGCGCTGCGCCGCCCGCTGGCGGAGATCTGGTACGCCTCGGAGGCGTTCAACGCCTACCGGGGCACCGACTGGATGCGCGGACCGTGCCGCACCTGCCCGGAGCGCCACACCGACCACGGTGGCTGCCGCTGCCAGGCGTTCCAGCTCACGGGCGACGCCGCGGCCACGGACCCGGTCTGCGGCCTCTCCCCGCACCGGCCGCTGGTCGACGCGGCACTGGCGGAGGTCACCGACGGCGCGGCACCGGCGTTCGTCCCGCGGGGGCCGGTGGCGCCGTGAAGGTGATCCTGCTCGGCACCGCCGCAGGCGGGGGCTTCCCGCAGTGGAACTGCGCCTGCGCGCTGTGCGCCCGCTGTCACCGCGGCGAGCTGCCCGCGCGCTCCCAGGAGTGCGTCGCCGTCAGCGGCAACGGACGCGACTGGTGGCTGCTCAACGCCTCCCCGGACATCCGCACCCAGCTCCTCGCCGCACCCGCCCTGGCTCCCGGCCCCGGCCCGCGCGACACCCCCGTGCGCGGTGTGCTGCTCACCGACGCCGAGGCCGACCACGCCCTGGGGCTGACCGTCCTGCGCGGCGGCACGGGACTGACCGTGCACGCCGCGCCCCCGGTACGCGGCGCGCTCACCGCCGACCTGCCCCTGCGCGGCCTGCTGGACCGCTACGCGCCGTGGGACTGGCGGGACAGCACCGCCCCCGGCGGCTTCGAGCTGACCGGCGGGCTCCTCGTCACCGCGCACCCCGTCAGCGCCAAGGCCCCCAAGTACGTCGGCACTCCCGCCCCGGACGCCCCCTGGGTGAGCGCCTACCGCATCCAGGACACGGCGACCGGCGGAGCACTGGTCTACGCCCCCTGCCTGGCCACCTGGCCGGACGGCTTCGACGACCTGCTGGCCTCGGCATCCTGCGCCCTGCTGGACGGGACCTTCTTCAGCGCCGGCGAACTGGGGGCGGCGGTGCGCTCGGAGGACGCCGGGCAGCCTCTGATGGGCCATCTGCCCGTGGCCGGCCCCGGCGGCAGCCTGGCCGCCCTCGCCCGCCATCCGGGCCTGCGCCGGATCTACACCCACCTCAACAACACCAACCCCCTCCTCGACCCGTCCTCCTCCGCCCGCGCGGCGGCGCGACGGGCCGGCGCGGAGGTATTGCCGGACGGCAGTGAACTCGTTCTGTGAGCGCCGGCCGTTCTCCAGCGACCCTCCACCCATTCCGGCTCCGGGCTCCACGCGCCGCGTTACCGGCGAAGGCCGGACCTGTGTACCGTGCAGAAGCCGGACAGAAGTCCTGCGTGAACATACGAATGCAATGGAGCGACCTGACCCAGGAGCTGAAATTGGGGGGAGCTGAGTCAGTCACATGCCCGATTCCGAAGCACTTCTCTCCGCGCCGGCGCGAGAGCGTTCCGACGCCCTGACGATGACGGCGGCGGCTCTGGCGGGGACCCTCGATCAGAACGTCGAACACGTGCCCATCTCGTCGCTCGTGCCCGGTTACTCTCCCCGGCTGCGAGGGGAGGACGCCGCGCACGTCGCCCGGCTGGCAGAGCTCGACGACTCGCTTCCGCCGATCCTCGTGGAGCGGTCCACGATGCGGGTGATCGACGGCATGCACCGCATCATGGCCGCCTGCGCGAAGGGCCGCGCGACCATCGGGGTGAGGTTCTTCGACGGCGCGGCCGAGGAGGCGTTCCTCCTCGCGGTCCGGTCGAACATGGCGCACGGCCTCCCGCTCTCCCGGGAGGACCGCTGGGCCGCGGCGGAGCGCATCCTCGCCCAATGGCCGCACCTGTCGGACCGGGCGGTGGCACGCACCGCCGGGATCAGCCCCCGGACCGTGGCGGCACTGCGGTCCGCCTCGACCGGGGTGACGCCGTACCCGAAGGCCCGCAGGGGCACGGACGGCAAGGTCCGGCCGCTGGACGGCGCGGCGGGCCGCCGGCGGGCCGCCGAACTGCTGACGGAGCGCCCCCACGCCTCACTGCGCGAGGTGGCCCGGCACGTCGGCATCTCACCGGCGACGGTCAGCGACGTCCGCAGACGACTCGCCTCCGGCCGGTCCCCCGTACCGGAACGGGACGGGAAACGGCCGGCCGCCGCCGAGAGCCGTGCGAGCACGCGGGACGGCGCGGCCGGGGAGACCGTGAGTGTGGTCCGCCCGGTCCGCCCGGCCGGCGACTCGCCGATGGACAAGCTCCTGCGCGACCCGTCGTTGCGGCACAAGGAGAGCGGCCGCCAACTGCTGCGCTGGCTGCAGCGCAGCGCCGTGGAGCGACGGGAACTGCTGATGATGGCCGAGGCGGTGCCCTCGCACTGCACGGACCTGGTGGCCGACCTGGCGAGGAAGTACGCGGACATGTGGGCGGAGTTCGCGCGAGAGGTCGGGGGGTCCGACGACTGAGAGCGCACGCGTGACGTCGTGTCGCCGCCCGGACGGGCGTTCAACCGCCGCGGCCGGGCGGTTGAAGAGGGCTGAGATCGGCAGGCGCCGTTGATCGTGCAGTCGGTGTTCGGCTGCGCGCTGTCGTGGACGGGGAGCGAGTGTCACGGGCTGTGGTCGCGTCCGTCCCGTGGGGTGAAGGCTGCGAGGGCGTCGGCGTCGCTGGGACTCCCTGGCTGTCGGACAGGACGGCTACGCGGTCCGGCATGGTCACCACTGTGAGGCGGAGACAGCCGAGCGGTGTGATCTTTCGCCCGGCGCGCAGTTCAGAGGGCCGTTCAGCCTTGCCGCCGTCGCCGTCGCAGAGAACGCCCAGTACGTACAGCGAGTCGCGCGGGGTGCCGGGCACCACGTTCCCGCCCAGCCCCGCCGCTTGGTCGTTGATCATGTTCAGCCAGGTGGCGCCGCCCCGCCGGCCGAAGTACTTCCGGGCGCCGGGCGCCGGGCGGCCCGGCACCGGCACATGCCTCGAGGACGGCCGGAGCGTCGCACGAGACACGGTCGGCACCGAGCGGAGCGGCCGACCCGTCCCCGCGCCCGGCATCCGGGCGCGCAGAGCGGTGTCTTCGCCGCACTGACGCCCCATGGCCGGGCCGGTGCGGCCTTCGGGCCCGGCCGGGGGGTTCGGCGGTGCCCCGCAACGGTGTTGACGGGCCCCGGCCGTCTCCCTACGGTCGCTCGCGGCCGTCCCACCACCCACCCCGCCACCCACCGAAAGGCCGATGCCTCATGCGCAGACGCATCCGCGCACTGCTGAGTCTGCCCCTCACGGTTCTCGTCTCCGTTCTCGCACCGGCGCCCGCCGCGCACGGCGCGACGGACATCCCCATCGGCACCTGGGCGGCCTCGCCCACCGCTGTGCCCGCCACCGACTCCACGGTGTACGAGGACCAGACGCTGCGGCAGAAGGTGCACCTGTCCGTCGCCGGGGACAGCGTGCGCGTGCGCTTCACCAACGAGTTCGGTACGACGCCGCTGACGATCGGCGAGGCGCATGCCGCCCGCCCGGCGGCGGACGGTCCCGCGACGGCCGTCGATCCCGGCACCGACCGGGTGCTGCGCTTCGGCGGCAGCTCGTCGACGACGCTCGAGCCGGGCACACAGCGCTGGAGCGACCCGGTCGAGCTGCCGACGACCGCGGGCGGCGACCTCGTGATCAGCCTGTATCTGCCGCAGCGCACTCCCGCCGACACCGTGCACTCGGCGGCGTACCAGCGCAGTTACGTGGCGGACGGCGATGTCACGGGCAAGCCCGACCTCGTACCGGTCTCGACCACCACGTCGTGGCACTTCCTGTCGGGCGTGGCCGTCGACAGCGGCAGCGGCAGGGCGGATTCGGCGCTGGTGACGCTCGGCGACTCCATCACCGACGGCGAACGCACCGAGGTCGGCGCCGACCACCGCTGGCCCGACCTGCTCGCCGAACGGCTGCGTCGGGACGAGCGGCTGGCCGGCACAGGCGTCGTGAACGCCGGCATCGGCGGCAACCGCCTGCTGCGGGACCCGAACCCGGACCCGGGTTCGCCCGCCGAGACCTTCGCCGCGTACTTCGGTGAGAGCGGTCTGAAGAGGTTCGACCGGGACGTCCTGGGGCAGCCCGGGGCACGTGCCGTCACCGTACTCCTCGGAGTCAACGACCTGGGCCAGCCGGGCAGCGCCGCGCCCGCCTCCGAGGAGGTGACGGCAGCCGAACTCATCGACGGGTACCAGCAGCTGATCCGGCGCGCCCACCGGAACGGCCTGGAGATCTTCGGCGCGACGATCCTGCCCTTCGAGGGCGACACCCTCGGCTACCACACCCCGCAGCGGGAGTCGACACGGCAGGCCGTCAACGACTGGATCCGCACGAGCGGCGCGTTCGACGGAGTGGTGGACTTCGACGCCGCGGTCCGCGACCCCGGCCGGCCCGGCCGGCTGCTCCCCGTGTACGACAGCGGAGACGGTCTGCACCCCAACGACGCGGGCATGGCGGCGATGGCCCAGGCGTTCCCGCTGTGCCTCCTGCGCTGAGCGGAACACGCAGCGTACGGCACCGGCCGGGCCGCCTCCGCGCGCCCGGTCACCGGCCCCGCGTTCAGCGCACCTCGAACTCCGCCGCACCACCCCTCGAGGCCCGCCGGAGCGGGGTGGCGTCCCGGGCGCACCCGGGGTTTGACTGGGTGACATGGCTGGACTCGCGCGATCCTCCTGGCGTTCGGCCCCGTTCGGGCGCCGGCTGCAACAGATCGAGAACCTCCTGCAGGCCGGCCACCCGCACCGGGCCGCGGCCCACTGCGCCGGTCTGCAACACCGCGCCGCCCAGGCCGGATGTCCCGCCTGGGCCGTCACGTTCGGCGCACTGCGCGCCGAAGCCCTCCTGCGGCAGGGCGACCCGGCCGCGGCGGAGCAGCACGCCACCGCCGCCCTCCGTACGGCCGCGCCCCTGGGCCCGGCCCACCGCCTGCGGCCCGCCGCGGTCCTCGCCGAGACCCTGACCGCCCAGGGCCGCCTGTCCGAAGCCGCCCACTTCCTGCACCTCGACCAGCCCGCCGACGACGGCCCTTCCGCCCCCGGCCCCCACCACGCCCACGTCCTCGCCCACCTCCGCGCGCAGGGGAGCCACCACCTGGCCGCACGGCGTCACCGCGCGGCCCTCGCCGTGTTCCTGGACATCGGCAGACGGGTCCGCCGCCACGGCCCCGGCCGCGCGCCCGCGGTCGCCTGGCGCATCGGTGCCGCGGAAGCGCTGCTGGCGCTCGGCCGCCCGGACACCGCCGCCGCGCTGCTGGCCGAGCAGCTCACCACCGCCGGCCCGACGGGACCGCGGGACCGCGGCACGGCCCTGCGTCTGCGGGCCGCCACCGAGAGCCCCGCCCGCAGACCGGCGACCCTCGCCCAGGCCGTCGCGCTGCTGCGCGTCTCGGGCGACCGTCTGGAACTCGCCCGCGCCTACACCGACCTCGGCCGCGCCGCGCACCTGCTCGGCGACTCCCACCTCGCTACCGCGTTCGGGGAACGCGCCCGCCATCTGACCGAGACCTGCGGCGTCGTAGCCGCACGCCCGCACCCGGTGCCGGCCGCCGCCCTGCCCGGCACTCCCGCCGCCGCACGGTGACTCCCGCGCACCGCATGCCGCCCAGGCACGGCGACCGCGACCACGACCACGACCACGTCAGCGCACGTCGGCGGGGTCCGGGGCGGACGGGGGCGCCGGCGCGGGTCACCGCCGCGCTGATCGCGGCCAGGGGGCCCGACTGCCGGCGGATGGTGCTGCCGCGGGGACGAGACGGGGCGTCGGATCCCGCACCGGAAAACCCGCTTGCCCTCACCACCGCCACCATGACAGCATCCCTAATGCAACCGTTGTCGTATTAAAGAAGCGGTGGTGGTCATGCTCATCCGGGGCGCTCACCCGACTCCGCGGCCCACCGGGGCCGTTCCCCTCACGAACGCCGTCATGGAGCACCCCCTTGCCCACGCAGATCAGCGCCCGCGTCGTCAGCAAGTCGTACCAAGGCCGGCTCGTCCTCGACTCCGTCACCTGCACCCTCACCACGGGTGAACGCACCGGCGTCATCGGGGAGAACGGATCGGGCAAAACCACCCTGCTGCGCCTGCTCGCCCAGGTGGAACAGCCCGACAGCGGCGAGACGACCGTCCAGGCGGACGGCGGCGTCGGCCACCTCCCCCAGGACGGCGGGCTCCCCGCGGACCACACCGTCCGGCAGGCCGTCGACGACGCCCCGAGTGAGCTGCGCGCCATCGAACGCCGGCTGCGCGACCTCGAGACCGCCATGGCCGACGGAGTCCTCACCGAGGCCGACGGGGTCCTCACCGAGGACGGGGACCTGCTGACCGCCTTCGAGCTGCGCGGCGGCTACGAGGCCGGCGCCCGCGTCGAACGCGCCCTGCACGGCCTCGGCCTCGGCCACCTGCCCCGCGACCGCGCCATCGGCGATCTCTCCGGCGGCGAACAGGTCCGCCCGCGCCTGGCCGCCCTCCTCGCCGCCTCGCCTGAGGTGCTGCTCCTGGACGAGCCCACCAACCACCTCGACGCGAACGCCCTCACCTGGCTCGAGGACCACCTGCGCACCCGGCGCGGCACCACCGTCGCGGTCTCCCACGACCGCGCCTTCCTCGACCGGGTCGCCACCACCCTGCTGGAGGCCGACGGCGACCGCCGCACCGTCACCCGCTACGGCAACGGCTACGCCGGCTACCTCACCGAGAAGGCGGCGGCCCGGCAGCGCTGGGCGCAGGAACACGCCTGCTGGGAGGCCGACGTGGCCACCCTGCGCGAGACCGCGGCGACCGCGGCCCGCCGCGTCGCCCCCGGCCGCGCCGCCACCGACAACAACAAGATGGCCTACGACCGTGCGGCCGGCCGCGTCCAGCAGTCCCTCGCCGGCCGGGTGCGCAACGCGGAGGAACGCCTCAGGCGCCTGCTCGCCGACCCCGTGCCGGCACCGCCCGAGCCCCTGCGCTTCACCCCCGTCCTGCGCTCCGGCCGGCTCACCGGCACGGTGCTGGACACCGCCGGCGTCACCGTCACCGGCCGCCTGCCCGCCACCGACCTCACCGTCAAGGCGGGCGACCGCCTCCTGATCACCGGCGGCAACGGCACCGGCAAGAGCACCCTGCTCCGCGTCCTGGCCGGCGACATCGCCCCCGGCACCGGCCGGGTCACCCGCCGCGGCCGGATCGGTCGCCTCCCGCAGGAACACGCCCCGGGCCGCCCCGGCGAAACGCTCCTCCAGGCCTACGCGCGCGGCCTCCCGGGCCCCCCGAGGACCATGCCGAACGCCTGCTCCCGCTGGGCCTGTTCACCCTCGACCGCCTCACGGACCGGGTCACCGGCCTCTCCACCGGCCAGCGCCAGCGCCTGGCCCTGGCCCGTCTGCCGAGCCGCCCCAGCGACGTCCTCCTCCTGGACGAGCCCACCAACCGCCTCTCCCCGTCCCTCGTCGAAGACCTGGAGGAAGCCCTGACCGCCTGCCCCGGCACCTTGCTCCTGGTCTCCCACGACCGCCGCCTGCGTGCCCGCTGGCCGGGCGACCACATGGCCCTCCCACCGCGGGACGCGGCGCCGTCCCCGACCCCTGAGACCCGGCGCGGCCGCCGCCCCGGCAGCCACGCCGCCCCCCACCCACGACAAAGAACAGGAGCCGGTACATGACCGACACACCCGCACCGAAGAACGAGAAGGAAACCGCCGACGCGGAGGCCAAGCGCAAGTTCCAGGAGGCCCTGGAACGCAAGGCCGGCCTCAGCCGGTCCCAGCAGGCACACCAGGACGGCCGCCAGAAGATCAAGGGCTTCAGCGGCCCCAAGGGACAGAACCGCAAGTTCCGCCGCAAATCCGGCTGACCGGAGAGTCGCGCCGCGAGTGCGACCACTCCCGTGTCTCCACGGGCAGGCCGGCGCCCGCCGCGCTCACCGGGCGGGCGCCGGCGCCCGCCGCCTGCTCGATGAGCGGGGGGGCTGGAAGTGGCGGAGGTCCTTGCCGTTCCCGGCGCGGGCGGGCATCCGCCCCTGCTCGGCCGCGGGGCGGGACCACGGGTCCGGGACCGTCAGCCGTCGCCGGTCGGCGGGGGCCCGGTGAAGGCGCCGGCGGACGCGGCGAGGGCGGCGGTCGCGGCCGCCTGGTCGGGCAGGTCCGGTTCGGGTGGCGTGCGCAGGAGCACCAACTGGTGGTAGATGGGCGCGGTGGCGGCGATGAGCAGGCGCCGGGCGTCGGTGTGCGGAGGGAGTTCGCCGCGCCGGACGGCCCGGCCGACGACGATCTCGCAGCGGGCGTACCGGTCCTCCCAGAGCCGCCGTTGGGCGAGGGCGGCCTGCTCGGAGCGGAACGAGGCGGCGATCAGGGCCGCCGCGACCGGCGGCCGGGCGGTCAGCGCGTCCTGGATCTCATGATTCAGCCTCGCCAGGTCCCCTCTGAGGGAGCCGGTGTCCGGAGGCTGCCAGGCGTCGTCGCCCACCGCGTCCAGCACGTCGGCGAGCAGGCCGCCGACGTCTCCCCAGCGCCGGTACACCGTCGCGCGGTGCACACCGGCACGGGCGGCGACGGCCTCCATGGTGAGCCCGTCATAACCGTGCTCACCGAGTTCCCCGAGGACCGCGTCGAGCACCTGCGTACGGATACGGGCGGTACGGCCGCCGGGGCGGCGCCGGGCCGACGGGGCCGGTGGGGCCGGTGGGGCGTTCTCCGGTCGTGATGCTGAGGAAGTCATCGCTGGTGTCCGGTTGCTCAGTGGGGCGGCGTCACGCCAGTATCTTAATGCATCAGTTGTCGCACTAGTGGAGTCGCCGATGCTCTTCCGAAGCGTTCGCCCGGCCCTGCAATCCCCGACGGCCGCCCCGTTCCCGAATGCTTCGGAATGCCCGCATGCCCTTACAGATCACCCGGTGCACCGGGCTCGACGTCAGCAACTCCTTCGACGGCAGGCCCGTTCTCGACAGGGAGGCCTCCCCGCTGCACCTGCCGCACCCGCTCGTCGGCCCTGAACGGCCCGTCCGGGAAGAGACCGTCGTCCAGGCCGACGGCGGCGTCGGCCATCCGGCCCCGGACGAGTTGCCGCCATACCCGACCGTCCAGCAGATCGTCGACCGGGCCCTGAGCGAACCGCGCGCCGTCGAACAGCGGATGCGCCGCCCGGAGGCGGCGATGACCGGCGGCGACGAGCCGGGCATCGCCGAGTACGGCGAGCTGTCGACGGTCTTCGGGCTGCGCACCGGCTGCCTCGCCGAGAAGACGGCGGCCCGGCAGCGCTGGGCCCGGGGGCACGACCAGGGGCGGGCCGACGTGGACCGGCTGCGCGACGCCGCCGCGGCCACCGCCCGGCCGGGTGGCCCCCGGCCGGGCGACGAAGGACGGCCACAAGACGGCCCACGACAAGACGGCCCGCGACCGGACGGGCGGCCGGGTGCAGCAGTCACCGGCCGGCCGGCTGCGCATCACCGAGGAACGGCTGCGCCGCCTTCCGGCCGACCCGGTCCCGCCCCCGCCGGAGCCACTGCGCTTCACCCCCGTACCGCGGACCCGTCACCTGCAGAGCGTTGTGCCCGACGCCGGGCGAGACCCTGCCGGCCGCCTTCACGCGCGGCCGGACGGGAGATGTCGCCGAGCACGCCGGACGGCTGCTGCCCCTCGGCCTGTTCCACCGCTACCGGTTCCCGGTGCCGGTCGGCAGGCCGCCGCCGGGCAGCGGCAGCATCTCGCCCCGGTGCGCCCGTCCAGCGAGCCCTCGGAGATCCTGCCGCTCGACGAACCCGCCGACCACCTGTCGCCCGCACCGACGTCCGCCGTCGACGCCTGACGCCCCGGACCCCGAAGACCCCTCGAACCACCCCGAACCCCGAGCCCCCAAGTCCGCGAGCACCGGGGCAAGAAGAAACCCGCAGGAAGGAAACGATGGGTGATTCCACCCGTACCCGCCGACCCGACCGTGCTGCATCCGATGCCCGGGCAGCCGCGCGTGGTGCTGCTGAAACCGCTGGTCACCTCACCGCTGATCGAGGTCGGGGAGTTCTCGTACCACGACGATCCGGATGATCCGACCGCGTTCGAGACCCGCAACGTGCTGTATCACTACGGGCCGGAAAGACTGCTCATCGGGAAGTTCTGCGCACTAGCCGAGGGCGTGCGGTTCATCATGAACGGCGCCAACCACCGCATGGACGGAGCCTCGACGTTCCCCTTTCCGATCATGGGCGGTTCCTGGGCCGAGCACGCGGACCTCATCACCGGCCTGCCCGGACGGGGCGACACGGTGGTGGGCAACGACGTCTGGTTCGGCTACCAGTCCATGGTGATGCCCGGCGTCCGTATCGGCCACGGAGCGATCATCGCCTCCGGGGCCGTCGTCGTCGACGACGGCCCCGACCACGGCATCGCCGGCGGCAACCCCGCCAAGCTGATCCGTCGCCGCTACAGCGACGCCGACATCGACCGCCTCCTGGCCCTGGCCTGGTGGGACTGGCCGCTCCAGCACATCACGGAAAACCTCCGCACGATCATGTCAGGCAGCATCGACGAACTGGAGAAAGCGAGCCCCGGCCAGGGACCCGGCCGACATGAAGCCCACGACATCTGCACCGGTCAGAGCCGTGGGCTTCCGCGGTGCCACTGGGCAGCGGACGGGCTGATCAGCGGACCGGCATGTGAGCGTCCTCCCGGACCGTCCTGGGGCCGCGCCGGTGATCAGGTGCGGCTGAACCCGGAACGTTCCGAATGGCCGGGCGGCAGGGCGAAGTCCCGCCTGACTGTCGCGTAGTACTTCTCGCGAGCGAGGCGCTGATGCTCGAGCAGAGCTCGACCAGCCGTCCGGGTCACCGACCTGATCTCCGACGAAGCGTTCCCTATCGGCGACAGCCCTGGCCCACTCCCGAGCGGCGCCGGCGACAGCAGCGTCACCGAACAGCAGCAGGGCTTCCCAGGCCACGTCCCGGGTCTCCGAAGCACTGCCCGACTGTATGGCTGCTTCCTCCGGCGCCAGCGGGTGAGGGCGCGGGTCGTTGCCGAGGTGGGCCGAGACCCTGAACAAGAGGCTGATTCCGCAGCAGTGTCCTTCGGCTCACACCCAGCGCCCCGAAACCCTGGAAAAGTTGATCAACGAGGCAATCGTCGACACGCCCTGACCCAACGCCGCATCGGGGTCGCAGGGCGCCGAGCAGGCTCCGGTTAGGCCGGAGGCACCAAGCGCGCCCTGCGTTCCTCCAAGCGGCCCGTGCTGCCCCCATCGGCAGGCGTCGGTTGCAGTCGCGGGTGCGGTCGCACCACGACCGGACCGGTATGGCGTGGTCGCGGCAGTAACGGACGGCGTCCGGCAGCCGGCGATGGCCGCCGAGATCGACCGGGTCCGGCGGCGGGGGCACGCCATGAGTGCCCGGGCCGACGTGCCCGGCAGTCACCAGCTCATCGGGCGAATGGACAAGAGGCTGGTTAGCTGATCGCACGGCCGTGAGCGTCGATCGGCGTGGGCAGAGTACACAACCGCTCGGCCAGGCCGTGCGCGGTCGCCCCCTTCGCGGATAGCCGGGCAACGCGCTGCTGCAGCCGTGCAGCCGGCACCCGTTCGAGGACATTGTGTCCGCGCTGGGCGGCGCCCTACGAGCGTCGCGGACTTCGGCCTGAGCGAGGACCAGCAAGGCCACTGCCAAGCCGGGCGTGCCGGGAACGCAGTCGCGACGGAGGAAACGGCGCAGGCCCGGACGCCGGCCGAGCGGCCCAGGATGAGACAGGACTCCGCCCGGTGGAGGGCCAACTCCGCGGAGCCGACGCAGACGGAGCACCCCGGCAGCCTCGGGGCCACGAGGCACGCCGCATCACGCGATCACATGCAAGTAGCAGCCTGCAGTTCTGCCTGCAGGCGACGGGTGACCCTTCGCCACTGACGGGCATGCTCCCTGATGGGAAACCACGCTCCCTCTGTTGGCACATCCAGGTCGCTGAGCTCGTCGAGCGTCCGGCGGAACTGCTCGGTACCGCCTTTCCCATGGCGAGCAGGGGAACGCTGGATGAGGTTGTACAACCGGTGCGCGGCCCGGTAGTAGGCGACCTGGGCCTCACGGAGACGGCGCACCGCGTATCCGCCGCACTTGCTACACGGATCGAATCTCTTGTTGCCCAGCAGTTCTTCGATGGTCACCATGTCGTCCTGACGGTCGACGCCCTCATAGGGGCGCCGGTGTGCGCAACCGGGGGAGTGGGCCCGGCCCTGGTAGCGGCCGGACGCATCCGTGGTGTACGCCTGTACAGACGCCAGCACGCCCAGCGGAAGACCCGATCCGCCGGGCCAGACGTCGTCCGGGTCGGACGCGAAGGGCTCCAGGTCCAGCTGCTCCATCGCCGGCAGACCGTTCCACACGGCCGGTACGAAGGCCCGGCGCGGATAACCCCACTCGTCGTACCCGACCGACTCAAGATCACGCAGATCTGTCACCGACCGCGCCAGCACCAGAGACCTCAGCGCCTGTCCGACGTTCTGCCGCCCTTCGCACAGCCGTACCAGCACTCGCTCACCCTCTGCCACGCTCAGGCTGCGGCCGAACTCCTCGTGCTCCGGGTCGTACACGCGGGGAGACCACACGCTCTCCTCCTCGGCCCCGGCGTGCGGGCTCGCCTCGAACAAAGCGTCGGGCAGGTCGCTGGCGGCGGCGAGGATCACACCCTGCCACCCGGCCGCGCACCGCTGCTGCAGCACACTCAGCGCCACCACTTCCACGCCAGTGCCAACACCCAGTACCGCATACAACTGCTCGGCGTCCGCCCCCGCGACGCTCAGGGCTCGCAGGTGCTCCGGCCTTACCATGCGCCGGCCATGAACCGGGGTGTCGTCAAACACCCCGGGCTGCAGCCCCTCGCCCGCCCCCGGCGCTGCCATGTCAGCCTCACGCCCAGGCGTACCCTCAGCCAGGGCCTCGTAGACGAGCACAGAGGGCTGCGACAGCAGACGGCTGGCCACCACTTCCGGCACCCGAACCGTGACCGCCAACCGCGCGGGCCGCTCCCAGTCCACCGAGACCATGTACGAGGCAAGCACGCCCCGCTCCCACTCACTGACCTTGTCGAAAACAGACGCGCCCCCGCCAGGCCGCGCCGGAGCACCGTCGGCCAGACGTGCGACCAGGACCCGCCCCCTGCAGCCGGCCACGGCCGACCGCGCAGCCGCCTCCCACACGCCCAGAAGCGCCTGAGCCTGCTCCAGCATACGGCCTCGTCCCTTGCGCCGACTGCTCATCCCGCCGGCCAGATGATGGACGAGGTATTCCTGCTCGCGCGGATGATCCCAGCTGCTCTCCACCCGGCTGCGCCACCGCTTCCACAAGGAGATCAGCTCCCTGGCCGCCTCGGCCGACGCACCCAGCAGGGCAAAAGCGGGATCATCGGCAGGGACATCCGGCTCGTCCATAGCCGACACCGCTGCCGCCAGAACAAGAGAGTCCGAGGCGACCAACTGCCCGGCCCGGGCACGCAGCACATGAAGACGATCGGACTTGCGTTGCACCCTCGGTTCGGCCCAGGGCCTGAGCCAGGGAAACAGGTCCAACACCTGGTACACGCGGTGCAGGCTGGTCAGCGCGTCGAGCCACTCGGCGAAGACGGTCTCCCGCACCTGCCGGGCATCCCACAGCTCCTCCCACGCTGCGTCCTCAGCCTCGTCCTCGACGCTGGTGCTGGCCTGCTCCTCGGTGCCCGAGGACACCTTGAGGAGTACAGACGCTGCTTTCCTCACCTCCTCGTCACCGAACGTGTCTTCGTCCCCCTGGCAGCAGCGCTCAAGTTCATACAGCAGTCCCAGGCCGGCGACCGCGTCCAGGAAAAGGGCCAGTCCCGTCCCAGGGCGGGCCCAGGAGCCGTACGCCGCGCACTGAGCACACAGCCGGCTGATCGTCGCAGCCTCCAGCCGCACTTCGAGCTCTGTGACCTGGGCGGAACGCAGATACGAGCACGAGGATTTAGAGTGCAGTTTCGCTTGCTTGCCCTGCGCCGACCACACGGTGACACGAGCACCTTCGAACGGACCGAGCGGCACATCCGGCGTCAGCAGACCGTACGTCATACAACCTCCCGCTGGCGGTGCCGATGAGCCTAGCCGTGGCCACTGACACCGACGAGCGACTGCCTGACAACCCGCCACGCCTCAGCGACCAGGCCTGAGCGACGTACGGCGCACCCCGGACAATGCGGTATCGCTTACGACGGCCTGGGCACGTCGGGTGCCGTCCGCTAAGGCTGCAACGCAGGCAACAGAGCGGCGGCACCGTGCTGCGCCAAGGCCTCCCGCGCCGCTGTGATCATGCGGTCCAGGCACTGCTTCAGTTCCGTCAATTCCGGGGGAATGCTGACCGTCTCACCGTGAGCGGCGAACTCGGCCATAATGTCGCTCTCCACGACGGAATGGACGCGAGCGTGCATTGCGGAGATGACGTCCATTACGTGATCGGCCGCCTCGACGACTTTCTCGGGCCCCTCCAGCGCCACTTGAGCTCTGACACGCTCCAACTATTCGATAAACTCCTCGTCTTCGAGGGCCAGAAATAGACGACCGTACCCGTCACCGGGCCCATCGCTCCATGCCGCAATCAGCTTGGCGCGCATTCGGTGCACCGTGGCGACGAAGTCACCGTAGACACGCCTGCGCGGTTCCATGGCCTGAAACAGGTGGGCCGACTGCAGCTGCCCTGCCATGAGTACGTGCTGGGCCTGGGTCTGCTCACGCTGGCTCCTGCGACTCCACGAAGCGCTCAGCAGCGCCGGAACACCGGCCAGAACTCCGCCTGCGACTGCACCCAACCACTCCGGCCCACTGCTCATTCATGCGGCCATCATCGCTCATCCAGTTTCGGCCACTATCGCCCACGTGTTGGCATCGGCTTCCGGAAGGAGAGGACAAGCAAGGCGGCGCAGACGATCGATGTCGCCAGCCTCGATCATTGGAGGCAGGGATCATGCCCGTTGCGCCGGGAAGGACACGCTGCCGCCGGAGGACGTCATGCCGAGGAAGGGCACCTCGCCGCCGGAGAGCGTTGCGCGGTGGAAGGGCACGGCGCCACCGTGGAAGTCCGCGCCGTTGAAGGACACCGTGCCGCGATGACGCCCGTGAGGTCGAGGTCGCAGCCTTCCCAGGACTGTACGGTGACCACCACCGTGTGGCAGCTGATCAGATCGGGCCGGCTGGCAGGCCAGGGGTCCGGCGGAGATACGCGCAGAACTCCGGCGCCCGGCCCGCACGGATCAGCACGGGAATCCAGCTCCGGGCCCGCGGGTGCCGTGCTGTCCGCCCTGGACAAGGCGCTCGGCGTGGCCGACGGCGTCGGAACTCACCGCCGAGCACTGCGGCGACTGGCTCGGAATTCTGTTGCGCTTCACCGTCAGTCAGCCCGTAGCGTGTCTGCCCGCCCTCGGAGGTGAGGCGGTGTCGCCAAGGGACTGCGGTATATCAGCTGGGCAGCCACAAGCCGGTGTTGTTCGTGTGCATAGCGGTCAGCCATGCTTGTACTGCTTCACGATTGATCTCTTCGACGGGGTAGTTGCGCGTGCGGACCACCTCACGAGCGCCGGGTGACCAGTCGACGGTGGCCACCAAGAGTCCGGTACGGGCCTTCTCCCAGGCGACATCGGCGGCGAGAGCCTTGACCACCACCTTGCTGATCTTGCGGCGCTCACGCTTGCACTGCACGATCACCAGGGGTGGGGATTCGCCATCGGTGGCAGGACCGGATTCCCAGAGCCTGATGTCGACGCCGTTGTCGTTGCAGCCCGGGCCGAGCTCGACGCGGAAGCCTGACCGGTGAAAGTGCTCGGCCACCAGGGCCTCGAACTTCCGCCAGTGGATAGCGGCGAGTTCTTCGTAGTTGCTGACCAGGAAAGGGACGAACCGCTGGTCGAAGAACCGGCCGTAGGAGGCTGTCACTGAGTCCGAGGTGAACAGGTCGGCCAGCTTCACGACATCGCTCCATTCGACGGTACGCGCCCACCTCTTCCATGGGTTGGAAGCATCCCGGAAGTCCTCTACCTCGAAGACGGCGTCCATGGCTGAAGCAAGGGCATCTCCGTGCCAGCGATGGGCTGTCTCACGCAACCGGCGGCGCACATCTGGTGGCTGAGTATCCATCTGCATAAAGCGCAGCAGCTCCCGACCCCGTTCCTCCACCGCGTCGAGCGACGCCCACTCTTGCTCGGTGCCCAAGGCGAGCACGGTGTCGATGAAACCGAGCACCTGCCACGCCAGTTCTTCGTCCTGCAGCCGGTCGCGTACTCGGTCGGCGAGGGATCTCATGGCGTGCAGCGCACCGGGCTGGACGAAGGAGTCCGCCACGCAGCGACTCATGATTTCGTAGGCTTCACTACGCATCCGCACTGTCCCCGCCTCGCGCGGCGGATACAAGTGCCAGTAGCCGTGGCGCCGGAGACTGGCCAGGATGTCGGATTCCATGATGGCCAGTCCTGCCCTGTAACCGACCATCTCGGTCAGTCGTTCGGCAACGAGGCGTCGGCTGGTGGGGAAGGCTCCCATGAGATCTCCCGGTGGGGAGGGCGATCGGGTGGACCGGCTCTGCTGGGGGGCGGAGGCGGTGTTTCCAGGTGGTGGCGTCTTCGACGTAGCCGTGCGGAGGCCGGGCGGCGAACCTGCTCATGATTGGGTACCCAGGGCTCGTAAGGCAGGTGGCCGTCGGTGCCTTGATGAGCCGACGCCCAGCAGTCGGCTGCGCGTGCAGCCTATTGGCGAGCCGGGGCCGGAAGCCGTCGTCAGCGGTCCTGCGGGCGTGGGCCTTGCACGGATCCGCTCTCAGCGGAGTTCCGCGCCTGTCAAGGCGTGGTTGCTGGCCGCGGCAAGTGGCGAGCTCCACGGCGGTGCCCGGGCCAGCGGCGTGCAAGCCGCTGGCCCGGCCACCATGCCTGCACGGCGGCATCAGGATCGGTCGCCAGCTGGAGTTCCGTCGTCGGCCCGGCTGGCGTCGCCGATGGCCTCGGCGTTCTGATCGTCGGCCAATGAGCTGCGGCGGTATTGGGGGTGGTCGAGGTCCATTTGCTGTGCGGCGTGGAGGGGGGACGGGGTAGCGGGTACGGTTGGCCCAGGCCAGGGGCTGGTGGCAGAGGCGGGCTGCGGCCAGCGCGAGGGACTGAGGCTCTATCAGGACCGCGTTGTGTTTCGCGCCGGTGTCAGCGGTGATGATGGGGTAGATCTCGGTGGCGGTCATGCTGTACCAGTTGGGGCGGACTTCGTTCTTGCTCCGGTTGACGGAGTCGCTGGAGCCGTGGCTGGCACTCCAGCGGGTGATGGCTTCTCCGAGGCGGCCGGCTCCGGCGCCGTCCGCAGTCGGGACATACACGCTCGTGCCCTCCAGCAACGCCCGGGCCCGCGCATCCCCAGAACTCTGGCCCGGGACAGCCGGCGCGGTCAGGACATTCCAAAACTCCGGCCACACCGTCCCAAGGACGAGCACCGGCCCCCTCGTGCTGTCCTGCAGCAACGCCCGCAGACCAACCGCCACCTGCCCGGCGCACGCCCCAGCCTGCTCGCCCACGTACCACTGCAGCTCATTCAGCCAGATCGCGGTACGCCCAGCGATCCCCTCCGCCGGCGCGTTCACCAGTGCCTGGGCGGGCGACGGATCGAGCGGATGCCACAGCCTCCACCCGGCCGGTGGCTCGGCCACCGCCTCCCAGCACGCCCTCGTCTTGCCCGAGGACGATTCACCGACCAGCACCACCATCCGGCTCGCGCCCCCACCGGCCTGTCCCACCACCGAGCGCAGAACCTCATCGTGGGCACGCCGCACATACAGCGGCAGCACCCCCGGCACCGCCGCCGTCACATCGACGGGCCGATGCACTTCCCACTCACCGAACGCCTCCTCATCCCGCAGCTCGGCCACGAACCGGCCACGGACAGGCACCTGCTCCTCGGGAGCGTCCGCCACCCGACGGCCGGGACGGCCACCGCGCTGCTGCCGCCGTTCCTCAACCGCCGCTTCCCACAACCTCGCCCACCCTGCAGGAGCACCCCCACGGCCCGCCTGACGAGCCTGCCGGGCGAGACCGACGACCAGGAACTGCACCACCAGCTGCTGAGACGGCACAGACCGGCCCGCCAGCCAATCACTCAACGAGGACGTATTCAGCACAACGGGCGGCTGCTGCAACCTGCCCTGACGCACCAGCGCCGACAGGGTGGGCGCACCCACCCTCTCGTACAGGGCCTTCAGCATGGCCGCGAAAACCCGCACAGCCGTGCCCTGTTTCACTGCACCCCTCCCCGCACCATCCGCCTACCCACGCACCGGAAAACCCGCCGCATTGAGCTGACCTCGGTTTCGTGGAGTCCTTGAAGCCAGGCTTATGGTCCTGGCCCGAAGGAGAACCACGAGCTGTGCCAGCACCGCGTAAGTACCTGGACGAGCTCCGTGAGCGGGCCGTCCGTGAGGTCCGCACCAGCGGACGCCCGGTCGCGCATGTCGCCCGGGACCTCGGCGTCCGCAAAGAAGCCCTGCGGCAGTGGGTGCGCCAGGCCGGGGCCGACACCGGGGAGCGCGACGACCGGCTGACCACTGCCGAGCGCGA
>NZ_JBEXTV010000047.1:0-66115 GCF_040628835.1 Streptomyces sp. NPDC006134
GCTGGTGGCGTACCTGGCCCACGACGGGCCCGCGCTGCCCGAAGCCATGGACTGCCGGACTTCATCCGGCACACGACCCGAGGACACGCTCAGCCGGAGAACTCACAGCGGGGCGCCCCGCTCCCCCGGTCACGGCCTCGCGGCTCCCCCGGCCACGGCCTCGCGCCACAGTGCCGGAACCGCCGACGCGCCGGGCAACGCGGCATCGTGGACGAGGCCGCACCGGACGACGCCCGCGGCGCGGGTGAAGGAGAGGTACCCCAGCCGGCCGCCGCAGAGATCGGATATCAGCGACGCGGCGCTCAGCGTTCCGTCGAAGCAGGTGAACCCGGCGGGCAGGGTGACGCTGCTGACGATCAGCGGAGCCGCCCGCTCGCCCAGCACGGCACCGGCGGCACGGTGTCCCAGTGCCGCCGGAAGAAGCCTCAGCGCGAGCCTGGACGCGTCGCGGACCCGGTGGCCGCGCAGCGCCCGGGTCTGCCTGTGGACGGGGCGGAGAGCTTGCTCCAGGCCGGAGAGGTGACAGGGAAGCGTGAGACGGTGCACGGTGGTCAACGTGCCCGGGGCGTACCGCTGATGGTCCTGACGGAAGGACATCGGCAGCAGGACCGGCAGCTTTGGGGCCGGGTGCGGGTGCGGGGTTGTGCGCAGCGTGCCGTGCCAGCGTCCGAGCGCGCCCGCCAGACCCGCCAGGCAGACGTCGTTGACGGTGACGCCGTACCGCCTCGCCAGCTCCCGCACACGGGGTTCGGGCACGTCCGCGCAGACCCACCGGGTCCGCTGCGACGGCGCCCGGCGCAGGACGTCCCAGCCCTTGGCCGGGCGCAGCACGGCCAGGCAGGACCGTCCGGCGAGCAGTGCCCCCGCCACGGTGGGCGGGGCGGCACGGTGAGGCCGGGGGCCCTCGGCCGCCCGGTCGGCCAGGAGGGCGAGCAGGGTGTGCGCCGCACCCACCCCGTCCTGGAGGGCGTGGTGGACGCGGTAGACGATACGGAAGCCGGGCCGGCCGGGGACGTGCAGCAGCCGCACGTCCCAGGGAGGGTGCGGCGGCCGGGGCAGCGGCTGGTCCAGGAGTGTCCGGACGGCCTCCGTCATGGCGCCGTCGTCGCAGCAGGCGACGTGGCGCACGTGCGCGTCCTGACGCAGCGGCTCCTGCCGCGAGGTCCACCGGTACCGGCCGGGCGGGGGCGGCAGCGAGCTCAGCGTCGCGTGGGAGGCCGCCCGCCGCACCACCCGCGCGGCGAGGCGCTCGGCCGGCGGCGCCGGGCCGTCGAAGTCCAGCACGAATCCGCAGGCGGTGCCGTTCCTGAGGAAATAGCGGTCCACCGGTCCGGTGGTCTGTGCGCTGCGCGTGGTCAAGCGTGTCTTCCTCGGGGGCGATGTGGTGTGGCCGGGCCGGTCCCGTGGAGGCCGGGCGCGTGCGGCGGCGAGGCCGGTCGGGGCCGGGTCCCCTCGTGTTCCCGGGCGCGGGGGCCCGGTCCGTGCGGCGCCGGTGTCCCGGCGCCTCGGGGGCGGCTGCGCGGACCGCGTGGAGCTGCCGCCGTCACGGGCCCGGGTCCTCTCCCAGGGCGATCATCTCGGTGATCTCCGTGGCGCGCGCCCTCTCCTCGGCGGCGAACCGTTCCGCGTCCAGCGCCTCGGCGATCTCGTCGTCCCGGCGCATCAGCCGCTCCAGGTCGCCGCCCCGTACGTCCCCGTCGCACAGGTCGGCGAACGCCTCCCGGACCTCGGGGCTCCACAGCCCGATGTCCCTGACGCAGGGCGCGATCCGGGAGAACAGCGCCCGGCGGAAGGTCCTGAGATAGCCGCTCTCCTCCGCGATGCGGACGGCCGCGGTACGGGGTACCCCGAAGTTCTCCAGCACGTCGGTGCCGCGCAACCGGTGCCGCATCAGATGGCAGCCCTCGACGACGAACTCCTCCCGCTCGGCCAGCTCGTTCGCGCTCAGGCCGCGGTAGTGGTCGCGCAGGGCCATGCGGCCGAAGGCGACATGGCGGGCCTCGTCCTGCATGACGTAGGCGAGCAGGCTCCGTGGAAGGGGCTTGGCGGTGCTGTCCCTCAGCAGCCCGAACGCCGCCAGCGCCAGTCCTTCGACGAGGACCTGCATGCCGAGATAGGGCAGGTCCCAGCGGGAGTCGCGCAAGGTGTCGTCCAGCAGGGTGCGCAGACTGCCGTCGACCGGGTAGGTCAGGCCGATCTTCTCTCCCAGGAAGCGGGAGAAGATCTCGACATGGCGGGCCTCGTCCATGGTCTGGGTCGCCGCGAAGAACTTGGCGTCGAGGCCGGGCGTGCTCTCCACGATGCGGGCCGAGCAGATCATGGCTCCCTGCTCACCGTGGAGGAACTGGCTGAACTGCCAGGCGGCGAAGTGCCGCCGCAGCTCGTCGCGCCGCTCGCTGCCCAGGCGTTCCCAGTACGGGGTGCCGTACAGGGGGAGCGCCTCGTCGGGGGTTCCCAGGGGGTCGGCGGGGTCCACCTCGGTGTCCCAGTCGATCCGGCGTACGGCGTCCCACTGCCGGTCCTTGCCGCGCTGGTAGAGCGCGAGCAGGCGTTCGCGTCCGTCGCCGTACCGCCAGGAGAAGGTGCTCGCCGCGCCGGCGGGCACCGTCCAGTGGCCGGCCGCGGACGGGGGCGGGATGGGAGATGTCACGGGCGCCGTCCTCCTTCCGGTGTTACAGGGGCTGGTCGACGTGGTCGGGGGTGTAGTGGACGGACCGGGCGTAGGCGTCCAGCAGTCCTTGCAGGGGCTGTCCGGGGAGGCCGGGCTTCCACAGTTCCACCGCCATCTCGCCGTGGTAGAGCATCGGCCAGCGGACGTACAGCCGGGGGTCCGCGGGGTCGTTGACGGCGCGCGAGCGGGCGACGGTGTCGGCGGCCACGTCGGCCATCAGGTCGGTGCCGCAGCCGAAGCCGTAGGGGTACAGCTCGCGGTTGGGCGGCACCGACTCGATCACCGAGGCGTCGGCGCGGCCGACTCCCACATGGGCGTGCACGCCGCCGCGGACGAGGGGCGCCGTGCGCTCGCCGTCGGGGTCCACGACCCACTGCCCGGCCGCCGACCGTCCGAGCCGGACCGTGGGCACGGAGGAGAGCAGGGCGCACACCTCCCACGCCTCCACCGACGGGCCCTTGGGGGCGAGGCCCTCCGGGGCGAGGACCCGCAGGCGGTCGCCGCGGCTTCGGGGGTGGAGCACGGTCACCTCGTCCTCGCGCAGGTCCCGCTTGTCGACGTCCCGGCTTCCGGAGGCGGTGACCACGACGGCGTCGAGGCCGGGGTCGTAGAGGAACAGCATGCCCTCGCTGAGCCGCTTCCAGCCGAGGTACTCGCGGTACAGGGAGGCGAGGCCGTCCGAGACGTAGCGGTCGATGCGGACCGGTTCGGGGAGCAGGCCGAGCCGGCCCATCCGCCGCCCGGCCGCCGCCAGGTGCGCCGGTGCCTCGGAGGCGGCCCAGGCGGTGGCGGGCAGGGCGTCGGGGACCACGTCGTAGCGGTCGCCGACGTCCTGGGCGCAGGCGGCGGTGACCAGCCGGTCCCGGATCCGGTCGGCGAGCCGCCCGGTCTCGGTGGGATGGCCGCCTTCCAGGGTGAACAGGGTGGCCTCCCGTCCGCCGTCGCCGACCAGGACCACGCGGGGGGCCGCGGTCCGCGCCATGACGGTCCGCCCGGTCTCGACCGCCTCGGTGTGCCGCAGACCGGCGAGGCGCTCGGGGACCTGGGCGACCACCACCGTGCGGCGGGAGCCCACCCGCAGTCCCAGCTCGCCGCAGATCCGGGCGCTCAGCGGAGGGCTCTCCTCGGGGACCCGGTCGGGCAGGGGCCGGGGGCCGGCCGGGATGTGGGTGACGATCAGGAGCAGGTCGACGTCGCCGTGCGAGGACTCCACGACGGTGTGGCCCTGTTCCTCGAAGGCCGCGGTGAGCCGGCGGACGAAGACGCCCAGCGCGGTGTCGTCCGGGTGGGGCCGCCCGGCGACCTGCACCACCAGCGGCCGCCACCACGGCAGTTCGTCGAGTTCGACCGCCGGGCGGTCCGGGACGCCGGTCATCGGCTGCCTCCCGCCATCAGCGGCAGGACGCGGCGGGCCAGATCGTCCAGGCAGCTCGCCGCCATCAGTTCCAGGGCGGGGATGTTGCAGCCCAGTGCGCGGTCCACGGCGACGGAGAGTTCGACGACCATGAGCGAGTCGAGTCCCAGCTGGTCCAGTTTGCAGGTGCGGTCGACCCGCTCGGGGGTGGTCTGCGCGACCTCGGCCACCAGGGCCGCCAGTTCGCCGGCGACCGCCTTCGCCGCCTCGTCGTCGGAGAGCGCGGCGAGCCGGGAGCGCAGCGCCTGGGCCCGGCTCACTCCCGCGCGGCCGGCGGCCTGCCGGCATGCGGCGAAGGCCGGCCGGTTCAGCCCGGCGAGCAGCTGTCCCATCGTCTCCCAGTCCACCCGGCCGAACACCCCGACGTCGGGCCCGTGCCCGGTCTGCCGCTCGAAGGCGCCCCAGATCTCCGCCGGCGTGACGGAGCCGAACCCCATGCGGTGCAGCGTCTGCTCGAAGCCGGTCCGGACGACGAAGCCGGTCTCGGCGACGCCGCCCAGGACCTGCGCGGTGCCCGGCAGGCCGCGGGCGCGGCGCTGCCGGACCAGGGCCTCCAGGTAGGCGTTGGCGGCGACGTAGGCGCTCTGGAGCTTGTTGCCGCCGAGGGCGGCCACCGAGGAGCACACGTGGAAGAAGTCCAGCTCGCGGCCGGCGGTGAGGTCGGACAGTACGGCGGCGCCGCGCACCTTGGGGTGCAGGACGGCGTCGAAGCGTTCGGCCGTCAGCTGGGCGAGCGGGGCGTCGTCGAGGACCATCGCCGCGTGCAGGACGCCCCGCACCGGGTGCCCCGCCTCGTCCGCGTCGGTGATCGCCCGCCGCATCGCCTCGCGGTCGGCCGCGTCGGCGGCGAGGGCCGTCACCCGTGCCCCGGCCGCCGCGAGCCGCTTCAGCAGCGCCGGTGCCTCCGGGGAGTCCGCGCCGCGCCGCCCGGCCAGGATCAGGTGCCGGGCTCCCCGGCCCACCAGATGCTCCGCCAGCGCCGCCCCGAGGCCGCTCAGGCCCCCGGTGACCAGATAGCTGGCGGTGGGGTCCGGGGCCGCCGCCGGCACCGGTTGTTCCACCGGGACCGGCTCGCCCAGCTCGATGACGATCTTCCCCAGGTGCCGGGAGTGGCGCAGGGAGCGGAACGCCTCGGGGAGGGCGTCGGCGGAGTGGACCTGGTGGGGCAGCGGCCGGTAGCGGCCCTCGGTGACACGGCGGCACAGTTCGGTGAACTCCTCGGCCGCGACCTGCGGCAGCTGCTCGGGGAGGGTCGCCACGTCGACGCCGAAGTAGGCGATGTTGCGCCGGAAGGGACCGAGGAGCACGGGCGTGTTGGCGTAGAGGTCGCGCTTGCCGAGCTCGACGAACCGGCCGCCGGGGCTCAGGCATTCCAGGCCGCGCGTGATGGCCTCGCCCGCCAGCGAGTTCAGCACCACGTCGACGCCGCGGCCGTCGGTCAGCGCGCGGACGTCCTCGGCGAAGCTCAGGTCCCGTGAGTTCAGGACGTGCCGGACACCGAGCATCCGCAGCAGGTCGCGCTTGGCCGGCGTGCCCGCGGTCGCGATGACCTCGGCGCCCACGGACCAGGCGTACTGGAGGGCGGCCAGGCCCACTCCCCCGGCCGCTCCGTGGACCAGCACCCGCTCGCCGGGGCGCAGGCGGGCCAGGCGTTCCAGCCCGTACTGGACGGTGAGGAAGACCGCGGGCAGGGTGGCCGCCTCGGCGAAGGTCATCCCTTCCGGGATCCGGCCCACCTGTTCGGCCCTCAGGACGATGTGGGAGGCGAACCAGCCGGCCCCGCTGCCGAAGACGCGGTCCCCGGGGGCGAGGCCGGTCACTCCCGCTCCCACGGCGACCACCTCGCCGGCGCCTTCCAGTCCCAGGGCGGGGCCCTGGAGTCCGGGGACCGGCTGGTCGTCCGGGATGAGCCCGGTGGCGAGCATCACGTCGCGGTAGTTCAGGGCGGCGGCCCGGACGGCGACCAGCACCTCGCCGGCCGCGGGGGCGGGGACGTCCCGCGGTTCCCACACCAGCCGGTGGGACATGCCGGGGTCGCGCAGGCTCAGCCGGTATCCGTCGGCCTGCCGGCGTACGGGCGGCGCGGCCGTGGTGAACCGGGGGACGAAACGGCCCGCGCCGGTCAGGACGATCTCTCGTTCGGGCCCGGGGCCGCGCAGTTCGGCGAGGAGCCGCGCCGCGTCCCGGCCGGGGTCGTCCGAGCGTTCCAGCGAGACCATCCGCACCTGGAGGGAGGGGTACTCGCTGGCGACGGTGCGGCCCAGGGCCCACAGGGCGGCGGCCTCGGGGGCCTGGGGGCGTTCCGGGGCCGGGAAGAGACCGGTCGGGGGCAGGACCAGCCACAGGGCGGCTTCCCGGCGCTCCCCGAGGGCGGCCGCCGCGTCCCGGACGTGGCAGGCGGCGCGGGTGATGGCGGCGGCCGGATCGGACGCCGGACCGGTCTCCTCCAGCAGCAGGACCAGGTGGACGGGGGTGTCCGGTTCGCGGGGCACCGTCGTGGCCCGGTCCGGGCCGTCGAGCGGCAGGGGCCGGGTGCCGAGCGCCTCGGCGAGCCGGTCGGGCAGGGCGCCGGGGGTGGCCGCCGCCACCAGCCACCGGCCGGCCGGCTCCGGTGCCGGGGCGGGTGGCGGACAGGCGGGGGCGGGGGTGGCCGCGCGCCGGGCGAGGATCACCGAGTCGCTCGCGCGCCGCGCGTCCGGTGCCTCGCCGGTGCAGGCCACGGCGTCGAATCCGTGTGCGGTGAGCAGGTCCTTCCACTGCTCGCGGCTCAGGAGGGGGGAGTCCTGCCGCAGGGCGGTGTCCGTGTAGTCCCAGTAGTCGTCCAGCACGCCGAAGAAGGTGGACACCCAGTCGCTGTCGTGGCTCTCCAGGGCGAGCAGCATGCCCTCGTCGGCGAGCAGGGTGGCGAGCCGGCCGACGGCGGCGGCCAGGTCCTTGGCGGTGTGCAGCGCGTTGGCGGCGACGACCAGGTCGAAACGGCCGGCGGGCAGGTCCTGTCCGGCGGGGTCGCGGTCGAGGTCGAAGGTGGCGTACTCGACGAAGTCGTACGCGGCGAAGCGGGACTTCGCCTTCGCCAGGAATCCGGCCGAGCGGTCGGTGAACAGGTAGCGGGTGCGTTCGGGGGGCAGTACGGGCAGCAGCGCGCCGGTCATGCCGCCGGTGCCGGCGCCGACTTCCAGGACGCGCAGCGGCCGGCCGGCGGGCCAGTGCCCGGCCATGGCCTCCAGCAGCTTCCCGGCGTAGGCGTTGTGCAGGCGCAGGTGGGGCGCGTTGCCGTAGAGCTGGGTGAGGAAGTGCTGGTCGGCCTCGCCGAAGAGGACCTCGCGGGGGTCGTCCTCGCCCCGCAGCAGCCGGGCGAGCCGCAGTCCGCAGCGCAGGCCGGGCAGGGTCAGGGTCAGCGCGTCGGGCAGGTCGGCGAGGAGGGAGCGGATCCGTTCCAGCGGGTCGGTGGCGGTCGTCTGTCCGGTGAGCCGCCAGTGGTCGGGGGCGGTCTGCTCGGCGAGGCCGGACGCGCACATGGTCCCGGCCAGCCGGCGCAGGTAGGGCCGGTACTTCGGCAGCGCGCCGGCCGCGCACAGGTCGTCGAGTCCGAACTCGGTCCTGTCCGGCAGGAGCGTCTCGACGGCGCGCCGGGCGAACATCGCCGCGATCTCCCCGGTGCGGGCGGTCACCTGCTCGTAGCGGTCGTCGATGCGTGCGCGCAGGCGGGCCCGGGCGGGGGCCGTCTGCGCCATCAGGCCGGCGGGGTCGGGCAGCCGCACCGGTGCGGTGTCGTCGTCCCGCGGGGCTGCCCGGAGCACGAGTTCCTGCACCGTGGCGGCGGTGTCGCCGTGCTGGTCGAAGCGGCGCAGCCGGCAGCCCTCCAGTTCCATGCAGACCCGGCCGTCCGGGTCCGTCAGGGACACGTCCCAGACGGCTTCCCGGCCGGTGGCGTGGACCAGCCGCAGGTGCAGGTGGCCCTCGGGCGCCGGCGGGTGCCACCGGCGTACGGCCGTCAGCTGGGCGGGCAGGAAGAGGGCCTGGCCGGTCAGCGCGGCCAGGAGCGGGGCTCCGGCCTGGAGGGCGCCGTCGGTCACCACCGGGTGGGCGAGGTAGCCGTCCATGCTCTGCTCGGTGCGGTAGGAGGCGAGCAGTTCCCCCTCCCCGAGCCGGAACTCGGTGAGGACCTGGAAGGCGGGGCCGTGGGTGATGCCACCGGCGACCAGGCCCTGGTAGTGCGCGGCGGCGGGCACGGGGTCGGGATGGAGGCGGGCGCGCAGCGCGGCCAGGTCGAGGGGGGCCGGCTCCGGCCGCAGCAGGCGGCGTACGCGCCCCTGCGCGTGGTGCTGCCAGGGGCCGTCCGCTCCGGTGCGGCCGGCGATGGTCACCGTGCCGGTCCGCGGCTCCAGGGTGGTCTGGAGCAGCAGGTCGTCGGTGCTGTCCTCGCCGGGCAGGACGCAGGCGCTGGTGACGGCGAGGTCGGTGACCTCCAGTGCGGTCGTGTCCAGGACCCGGTGGCCGGCGGCGAGGGCGGCTTCCAGGTATCCGGTGGCCGGGAGCACGGTGGTCCGGCCGACGCGGTGTTCGGACAGCCAGGGGCTGCGGACCGTGCTCAGTACGCCGTGCCAGGCGGGCCCGGCCGTGACGGCGCGCTGGCCGAGCAGCGGGTGCCGGGACACGCCGTCGCTGACGATGCCGGACCACCAGCTCGGCTCGGCGTCCCAGTGCCGTTCCCGCTGCCACGGATAGGGGGGCAGTTCCACCGGCGGGACCGGCCGGGGGAAGTGCGCGCCGGTGTCGACCGCGGCACCGGCGGCCAGCAGGTGGGCGACGGCCGTCCGGAGGGCCGCCGGGCCGTCGGCCCGCCGGGAGCCGGTCTTCACCACCGCGGCGGGCGAGGAGCCGTCCTGGGTCAGCCGGCGCAGGTAGGGGCCGAGGACGGAGTGCGGGCCGATCTCGACGAAGACGTCGAAGCCCTCGGCGGCCAGCGCCTCGACGGCCGGGGCGAAGCGCACCGGCTCGCGGACGTTGCGCCACCAGTACGCGGCGTCCAGCGGGACGGTGTCCAGGACGCCGCCGGTCACCGTGGAGGCGAACGGCAGCGCGGGTTTCGTGGACGACAGGCCCGCCAGAGAGGTGAGCAGGGTCTGCCGGATCGGGTCCATGGCGGCGCTGTGGAAGGCGTAGTCGAGATCCAGTTCCCGCGCGAACACCCCGCGTTCCTGGAGGCGTTCGCTCAGGAGTGCCAGGTCGGCGGCCCGTCCGGCGACCGTGGTGTCGGTCCTGCTGTTGACGCCGGCCAGTTCCAGCCGGCCGTCGTGGCGCGCGAGTTCGGCCGTCAGTTCCTCCTCGGACAGTCCGACGGCCGCCATGCGTCCCGTGCCGGCCGTGGCCTCCTGGGCCCTGCTCCGCGCGGCGACCACCCGGGCGGCGGACGCCAGGTCGAGCGCTCCGGCGACGCAGGCCGCGGCGATCTCCCCGACGCTGTGCCCGACGACGGCCCGGGGCCGCACGCCGTGCGTGCGGAGTACCTCGGCCACGCCGAGCTGATAGGCGAACAGCAACGGCTGCGCCACCTCGGTGGACCGCAGCCGCCGCGCGTCGCCCGCCGCCATCGCGTCGACGACCGACCAGCCGAGCAGCTCGTCGAGGACGCCCGCGACACGCTCCACGGCCCGCCGGAAGACCGGCTCGGTCCGCAGCAGTTCGGCCCCCATGCCGGGCCACTGGGAGCCGTTCCCGGAGAAGGCGAACGCCACCCGGCCGTGCGCCACCGCCCGGGCCGTGGCCGAACCCGGCGCCGGGCGTTCCCCGCGGGCGGCCGCCAGCAGGGCGGACGCCGCCTCCTGCGCGGTCTCGGCCAGCACCACGGTGCGGTGGTCGTGCCGGGCCCGGCGGCGCGTCGTGGTGTGGGCGATGCCGTAGAAGTCGCTCGCGTCGGATGCGTGGAGTCTCCCGGCCAGCCGGTCGCACGCCTCGGCGAGGGCGCCCTGGCCGCGGGCGGTGACCATGACGGGCAGCGGGCCCTCGGCCGCCGCCCGGGGGCCGGGAGCGGACGGGGCGGGGCCCAGCAGCACATGCGCGTTGGCGCCGCCGAAGCCGAAGGAGTTGACGCCGACCACCGCGTCGGGGGGCACCTCGATACGGTGCGGCCGGAGGGTGGGGATGAGGTTGAGGCCGGTGAAGCCGATGCGCGGGTTCAGCGGCTCGGCGTGCAGGGTGGGCGGCACCAGGCCATGCCGCAGCACCAGGATGGCCTTCAGCAGGCCGGGCACCCCGGAGGCCGGTTCCAGGTGCCCCAGGTTGGTCTTCACCGAGCCGATGGGCAGGGGGCCGACGGTGCGCCGGGAGCCGAGGGCGCGGCCGATGGCCTCGCACTCGACGGGGTCGCCGATCGGGGTGCCGGTCCCGTGGGCCTCCACGTAGACGAGGCGGTCGGGGTGCACCGACGCCGCCGCGTAGGTGGCCGTCAGGAGGCTCTGCTGGGCCTTCCCGCTCGGCAGGGCGATGCCCGGGGTGCGGCCGTCGTTGTTGGCGCCGCTGCCGAGGACGACCGCGTGGATCCGGTCGCCGTCGGCCAGGGCGTCGGGCAGCCGCTTGAGCAGCAGCAGGCCGCCGCCCTCGGAGCGGACGTAGCCGTCCGCGTCCGCAGAGAAGGCCCGGCACCGGCCCGTGGGCGACAGCATCGACGCGTTGGAGAACCCGGCGAACACGCGGGGGTCCAGCAGGATGTTGACACCGCCCGCCAGGGCCAGCCGGGCACGGCCGGCGCACAGGTGCTCGTACGCGCGGTGGACCGCGGTCAGCGCCGAGGAGCAGGCGGTGTCGAGGGCGAAGCTCTCCCCGTGCCAGTCCAGCAGGTGCGAGATGCGGTTGGCGGTGTTGGCCAGGGCGATGCCCGACATCGAGTGGACATCGCCCATGGCGGGCCTGGACTGCGCCAGGCGGCCGAAGTCGTGGCCGGAGCAGCCGACGAAGACCGCGCCGTCGGTCCCCGCGCAGCGCGCCGGGTCCACGCCCGCGTCGTCCAGCGCCTCGACCGCCAGCTCCAGCAGCAGCCTCTGCTGCGGGTCCATGTGCTGCGCCTCCCGGGGGGAGATGCCGCGGAAGTACTCGCAGTCGAAACCCTGGACGTCCGGCAGGAAGCCGCCGGCCACGGTGTAGGTCCGTCCGGGCCGGCGCCGGCCGCCGTCCAGGAAGTCCGCCGGGTCGAACCGGTCCGGCGGGACCTCCCCGACCAGGTCCTCTCCCTTGACCAGAGCGGTCCACAGGCCGTCCAGGTCGCTGATGCCGCCCGGCAGTCGGCAGGCGGTGCCGATGACGGCGACGGCTTGATCCAGCTCGGCCATGGAGCTCCTCATGTTGGACTGTCGGAAGGTGGGAAGGTCGGAAGGTGGGAAGAAGGCCACTGGGAGTCTCCAGCGCCCGGTCGGCGCGGCGGGAGCGCGTTCACTCGAACGGTCCCCATCACCACCCCTTCAGGTGGCGTCCCGGCTGGGTCCGCCCCGCCGCCGGAACGTATGCGTTAAGAGCCCCGGACAGAAGGGGCGTCCGGTCAGCTCGCGGCGTCCGGTGCGTGCGAGCGCAAGGCGCCATAGCGCCCACGTGGCAGAGCCACGTGGGCGCTATGGCAATGCGGCGAGCGTGCGTGCCGGGCCTCGCGAGCCGGACGCCCCTTCTGTCCGGGGCTCCAAGGCCGCGGTGCGGGTCGCGGTCACCCGCTCTCCACGTCGGCGGGACGGTGTGGCGCGGGTCGCCGGCGCACCGCGGGCGATCACCGGTTCGCCTTCCCGGCCGGCTGCGTCGCCGCCGGGACGAGGACGCCCCGCACGACGGTGGCACCGAGGACGACGATCGCGGCCATCGTGGCGCCGAGGACCACCAGGAGGCTGACCTGGGACGGCATCAGGGCGCCCGTGCCGACGGCGACCACCGGCGCGGCGGCGGTGAACAGCCGGCCGGTGTGCTCGCCACCGAACACGATGGCGGCGGTGTTCCGGCGGGTGCGCCGCCGCTCCTCCGCCATGCGGGAGACGAGGAAGACCTCGTGGTCCGCACAGAGGCCGAACGCCAGAGCGGCGGCGAGCAGCGGCATGGTGATCTCCGGCACGCCCTCGCCGCCTCCGGCCGGCGGCTCCAGGATCTGCAGCCGCTGGAAGAGCAGCACCATCGGTCCGAGCGCCGCGCCGATGGCCGACGCCCCCAGGACGGCGGCCTTCAGCGCGGCCGGCAGGCTCCTGGTGAACAGGAGCAGCATGACGAACACACCGCTGAGCATCAGGGCCGGCCACCGGAGAAGCGCGTCCGTCACGGCCTGCCGGGTGCCGGCGAGGTGGACGGCGGTCCCCGCGACCTGCGCGGGCCCCGGCGCCGGAGTGCCGCGCACCGCGGCGGCCAGGGCGGCGGTGCTCCGCGACTGGACGGGGCCCGCCGCGAACACCACGACCAGCGTTCCGCGCCGTCCGGTCGCCTCGGTGTGCCGTGCCCCGGCGAGCCGTCCGCCGGTGTGATCACCTGCCTCGGTGCTCATCCGGGCAGCGCCGCCAGGCGCCGCGCGCAGGCGTCCAGCTCGGCTGCCCGGGCCGCCGGGTCCGTCCGTGGCAGTACCACCGTCAGTCGCCGCTCGGGCGGGTGGGGGGAAGTCCGCGCGGACGGCTTGCGCGGCGGTCCGCGCCTCGGCGTGGGACGGCAGGACGGTCTCGTCCATCAGGGCGGGCCTGAGCCCGGTGACGGGCGCGGCCAGCCCCAGCAGCAGGGCGGAACCGGCCGCCGCCCACAGCACCGGCCGTCCGGTCACCGTGAGCGCGGCCCGGCGCCAGGCAGGGCTCACCGAGGGGCCGGTGACGGACCGGCGCCACGGCGGCCGGCGGGACGCGCCGAGGCCGCCGAGCCGGCTGCCCGACACGGCCACCAGGGCGGGAAGCAGGAACAGGGTGCCCACCGCGCAGAACGCGACGACGACGAGCGAGGCGATCGCCGGCGACCGGATCGGTCCGAGCGGGAACACCAGCAGCGCCGCCATGGGCCAGGCCATGGTCAGGGCGCAGAAGACCACGGCCCGGCCGGTGGTGGGCATCGCCCGTCCCACGGCCTCCTGCGGGTCCAGGCCGCGGGCACGCTCCTCGCGGTAGCGCGAGAGGGTGAACAAGGCGCAGGCGACGGCGAGGCCGGGGCCGAGGGCGCAGCCGAGTCGACGGCGAAGACCGGGACCGGCGTCAGCCGGGTCGCCACCGCCGGCAGGGCCAGGGCGCCCGGCGCGGCGGTGGCACCGATCACCAGAGGGAGGAGGGTGGCGCCCAGGGAGCCGAAGGCCGGCACCAGGACCAGGAACGTCACGGGCAGGTCGAACAGTTCCGAGTGCGGCAGGTCCCGCTTCGCCTGGTCGGTGGCGGTCACGTCGACCCAGGCGGGGCCGCTCGCCGACAGTCTCGGCTCCGAGGCCGCGGCCCGCAGGGCCGGCATCAGGGCGTGGGCGGTGCGGGCGGCCTCGGTCTCGTCCCCTTCGAAGTCGATGCGCAGCAGGGCGCCGCGCCCGTGGGCCGCGCGGAGCGGGTCCAGCCCGGTGTTCCCGTACGACAGTGCCGACGCGCCCCCGGGAAGCGGGCGGCGCGTTCGGTCAGCCGCCGTCCCTGTTCCGCCGCCTCGGGGTGTCGGCCGGGCGGCCGGAGCGTGCGTACAGGACCAGGCCGGGTGCGCCGGCGGCGAACTCCCGGGCGGCGGTCTCGGCGCGCCGGGCGGCCGTGCCGTCCGCGCTGTAGCCGCCGTTGGACCACCGGTCGCCACCGCTCAGGCCGGCGGACGCGCCGCGTGCGAGCAGGCAGGCCGCCGTGCCGAGCACGAGACGGCCGTGCCGGTAGGACCACCGCGCCACGGCGCCCGGCCACTTCGCCCCCCGCTCGGTGACGTCCTCGTCCGAGGGGGGGCGTCGCCGGGCGGGGAAGGCGTGGCCGCGCGGAGCCGAGGCAGGCCCTCACCCGCGCTCCGAGACGCGCGGTGAGGCGGGATGCCGACGGGGTCCCGCCGTGCGTGGACGTGGTGGCCGCGGTCCCCTTGTCGGGTATCCGGCCGTCCTGTCCCTTCGGATGGCCGGGTCCTGGCCGGCGTGTCGTCCAGCTGGGGCGGCCTCCTGCCCACCGTCCGGCGCGGCGCGGCGGATACGGCAGGGCGCGGTGTCCGGGTCAGCCGGGCTCCGGGGGCGTCGGCCCGGCCGAAGGGGCGGCGCGCCTCGGTGCCGGAGGCGGTGGCGGCGGGACGGCCCCGTGGGACCCGGCCGGCGTGTCACCCGAGGGGGCGGCCCCGGGCGTTCCGTCCTCCAGTGCCCGCAGGAGGTGCCGGAGCCTGGTGTCGCGGCTCAGGAGGCGGTCGCAGAGGGGATTGACCATGCCGCGCAGAATCCCGACCGGCTGCCAGCGGCGGGGGACCGTGATGCTCGCGGTGCGCCGCTCGATGCCCTGGACCACACGTCCGGCGACGGCTTCCGCGGGGATCGCGGCGGCGAAGGGACGGGGAAAGCCGGCTTCGCGCATCCTGGTCGCCAGGTCGTCCCCTCCGAAGGCCGGCCGGGCCATCTCGGTCTCCACCCACCCCGGGTGGAGGACACCGGCGGTGGCACCGTGAGGGCTCAGCTCCACGCGCAGGGCGCGGGTGATCTGCTCGACCGCGGCTTTGGAGGCGGCGTAGGCGGCGTTCACGGCGCCGTTGACGTAGGCGTAGACGGAGGCGTTGACCAAGACATGACCGCGGTGGGCGATGACCTGGGGCAGCGCCGCGCGCACGGTGCGCCAGACGCCCAGGAGGTTCACCTCGACGACGTGCTCGAACACCGCGGGGTCGACGGTGGCGACGGTCGCGGGACGTGCCGGGCCGGCGCCCGCGTTGGCGAAGACGACGTCGAGCCGTCCGAAGCGGTCCACGGTACGGGCCACCGCGTCGTCCAGCGCCGCCCGGTCCGTCACGTCCACGCTCAAGGGCAGCGTTCTCTCCTCGCCCAGTTCGCGGGCCAGTGCGGCGACCGAGGAGGCGGTGCGGCCGGCCAGCACCAGGTTCGCGCCCCGGGCGTGCAGTGCTCGCGCACAGGCTGCTCCGATGCCGCCGGCGGCGCCGGTGATGAGCACGGTCTTGCCGGGGAGCGGGTAATGGGGCACTGACATCGTCCTCGCTGGTGGGCCGGAGTTGCTGGTTCTGCCTGCGTGCGCGCGGGGCGGCAGGGGCGGGGTCGTGGTGCTCGGCGCGGGGCACCGGCAGGACGGTTCCGACCGTCCCGGCCCGGAGCACCGTCCTTCCTGGCCCGGCCGGTTGTGGCGCCCTGGCAGGCGCAGACGGGCGGGGCCGGTCCGAGGGCCGCGTCCGCCGGCGCCGGCCCGGACGCCGCGACCGGCCGGGCGGTACAAGGGTCCCGGTCCGCGCGGATCGCCCGGCCCCGAAGACACGAACGAGCGACAAACGGGCGACACGTGTTGACACATGCGTCCCGGGCGGTCCCGGCGGGGGCGGGAAGGACCGGGGCCGGCAGGGTCCTGGTCTCCGGCACCTTGCGGGGCAGCCGGGGAACGCGGCCCGGCGCCCGCACCGAGGTGGTACGCCCGCTCGGGCGAGCGAATCCGCCGCCCCTGCCGTGCGGAGGCCGTACGGGCACCCGTCTGCACCGCGGAGCCCGCTCTCGCGCCGCCGGGAGGTGGGACCGGGCCCGTGCCGGCGAACGACTGCGCTCAGGCCCGGCATTTCCTCTTGCGTCCCGGTGCCCCGGTGGCGCGTGGCTCGGACGCCGGGAGAGGCGCGGAGTACGCCTCGTCGAGCGGGGCACCCCGATGGCAGTACCGCCGTACCACGTCACCGCCGAGGACGAGGTCCGCCGGGGTGTACCGCTCGGTGCCGGCCGGTCGCACGGCAAGGCTTTCGGGGGCCGCGAACAGCCCAGGACGAGGAACGGGGGCTTCTTGCTGGTCCCCGTGCCGAAGGAGTTCCGGATGGGGCTCATCGGAGCGCAGGGCTCGACCGGTGGGCCAGATTGGCGGCTGGAAGACCGGTACGGGGGAGAGCCCTGTGCGGCGGGCCGCCGCCATGCACTGCCGACGGTCATCCGCCCCGGGGGCTGTCGCAGCCACAGGCCGGGAACCGCGCAGTCGCCCTCTGCGAGACCACGGCGGGCATCGGCCCGGTGGGGCGGGGCGTGTCCCCCGTGATGGGCGCGGCCCGGGCACGATTTCGCGCTGTACACCGGGATCGCCTGGAACCATCTGCCGCAGGAACGCGGCTTCGGGTCGGAAACGACCTGCTGGCGCCGCCTGGCCGAGTGGTCCGAGGCAGGCGTACGGCCCCAGCTGCACGGGGTCCTCCTCACCGGACTCCGCAGCGCGAATGCCCTCGTTTTTCTCCCGTGCAGCCGTCGACGGCTCCCGCATCCGGGCGTTGAAGGGAGGCGCCGAGACTGGACGGAGCCCGGTGGAGCGTGGGAGGACAGGCAGCAGACACCACCTGATCACCGACGCCACCGGCATCCCGCTCGCCGCCACCCCGGCTTGGAGGCAACCGCGACGATGCCACCCGGCTGATCCCGCTCCTCCGAGCTGTGCCGCCCGCGCGCGGCAAGCGCGGCCGGCCCCGACGCCGCCCCGACGCGGTGCTACCGACCGCGGCTACGGCCACGACGAATACGCCGACCGGTCCGGGTTCCCGGAGTGAAGCCGCTGATCGCCCGCCGCGGCACCGGGTAGGGCTCCGGACCGGGCACCCGATGCCGGGGCGTGGAGCGTGCGTTCGCCCCTCTGCCTTGGTTCCGCCGCTTGCGAATCCGGTGGGAGATACGCGACGGCATCCACGAAGCGTTCCTCGCTCTCGGATGCGCCCTCATCTGCCGGCGACGCCTGATGCGATCGCGCAGGAGTGCCGGCCGAGACGAGGTGCCGGACTTTCCGGACGCCGCAGTTGCCGAGAGGCACGCAGCCGTGATGGCGCCGGGATTTCCTGACGTGTCGTGCCGGTCGGGCGGATCAGTGGGTGAAGGCGACGGATTCAGCGAGGTCCTTCTGGGCTTCGAGCGTGGTGAGACGTTCGGTGAGTGCCGCGTGGATTGCGCTGTAGGTGTCGGAGCCGAGGGCCAGGCGCAGGGGCGGGCTCGGGTGGCGGGTGGTGTCGTAGATGGCTGCGGCCAGCTTGGCCGGGTCACCGGTGAAGGCGTTCTCGTCTGCGGTTTGCAGGTAGCGCCGGGTCCGGCCGACGGCATTGTCGCAGTAGACGGTCGTTTCGGTGGTGTATTGCAGGGCTGAAGCGAAGCCGGTGCGGGTGGCGCCGGGCTCGACCAGAGTGAGGTGGATGTTGAAGTCGGAGACCTCGCGGCTGACGCTCTCGGTAAAGCCCTCCAGCCCCCACTTGCCCGCGTGATAGGAGCTGTGAGTGGGGATGCCGACCTGGCCGCCCACACTGGAGATCTGGATGATCCGGCCTCCGCCCTGCTCACGCATCGGCTTCAGGAAAGCCCGGGTGATCAGCATGGGAGCGAGCAGGAGAACCTCGATCTGGTCGCGGATCTGCTCGACGGTCATTTCCTCGGCGGCGCCCACGACTGCGTATCCGGCATTGTTGACCACAATGTCCACCGGCCCGGACCGGAGAGTCCTGCCGACCACCTTGTCCACGTCGGCCGGCCGCGTGAGGTCGAGGATCTCGACAGTCAGCCGGTCGCCGTGCGTCTCCCGCAGGTCTTCCAGAGCTGCGGGACGGCGGACCGTCGCCGTGACGCGGTCGCCGTTCCTGAGGGCGTGCTCGGTGAGATGGCGGCCCAGTCCGCCGGAGGCCCCGGTGACGAACCAGTGACGTAAGACCTTGTCGGAGGGGGCGGGCATGGGAGTCTCCTGGAGTAGCGTGATACCGGAATGCGTTCCGCTCAAGAGTTAAGCGGAATAAGTTCCGGAAAACAACCGGAGACCGACACCGGAGGAACCCGCATGCCCGCCACGCCCCGCCGCACCAGGAGTGACGCGCTGCAGAACCGGGAGCGCCTGCTGGAGGTCGCCGCGCAGGCCTTCGCCGAGCAGGGGCTGGACGCCGCGCCTGCAGCCATCGCCAAGCAGGCGGGCGTCGGTGTCGGCACGCTCTACCGGCACTTCCCGACCCGGGAAGTCCTCATCGACGCCGCCTACCGGCGCCAACTCACCCAGGTGTGCGAGAAGGTGAACGACCTCCTCACCCAGCACCCGGCCGCCGAGGCCACCCGGATATGGATGGAACACTTCATCCACTACGCCACGGCGAAGAGCGGAATGTCCGAAGCCCTCAACGCGGTCATCGCCTCCGGCATCGATCCGTACTCCGACAGCCGTGCACTCCTCACCGACGCCGTCGCCGCCCTCCTCGCGGCCGGCGCCCGGGACGGAAGCCTGCGAACCGACGTCACCCCCGACAATGTCCTCCTCCTCATGGGTGGCATCGCCTATTCCGTGCAGCACGGCACCGAAGAGCAGGCCCGCCCGCTCGTCGACCTCTTCATGGACGCGCTGACCAAGGACTCGACCGCGAGTTGAGCCCAAGCTCCCGGGCCGGCACGCCAACGCGAGCGCGTCCACGATCGATTCGCCGAGTGGCCCTGTCGGCTCTCGCCAGGTTCTGGATGCCGCGCACCGAGTTCCGAGCGCACTCCGCCCGGGGTTCTTGATGCGGTGGGGAGGAAGTCGAGCACCCGTTGGCGGGCCTGCGTTGCGGCCGGTTCGCCGTAGGGCAGGAGGCTGCTGCCGGCGAACAGGTGCCTGCCGCCGGGACAGAGGAACAACTCGGCATCGGCAGCCGCCCCGGCGACCGCGCGGGCGGCGTCCACGTCACCCTCCCCGGCGAAGAACGGATCTGTGTCCATACCGTGGACCTGGACCGGGACGTCCTGGGACCAGGCCTCACCGAAATCCGAGACCGGGACCGCATGCCTCGAGCAACAGCGCTTCCTTTGCGCCGGGGCGAGTCGGTGCCGGCTTCTGCGCGGCATGACGCCGAGTGAGAATCCGACGTGGACGAGCTCCGCAGGCAGCCCCTCGGCGGCGGCGATTCCGCACTCAGTGGTCATGCCGAACCCGGCGTTCCCGGCGTAGCCGACGCCTTCCTCGAGGCTGTCGAACACCTGCCCCTCGTACAGGTCTGGGGCATGGACGGTGTGTCCGGCCCGTCGCAGGTACTCGGCGAACTCGCGAACGCCGGTGGTCAGCCCATGTCCATGGCGGAAAACCGGCACCTCGGCCATGTCGCTTCCCTCGTACTTCAGAAGCTCCAGCTGTAGAGCCCTCCACCTCTGCTCACCGCAGACGCCGCGAGCCTGGCAACTCCCTGCAGGACCGCCGGCAGATCATCGTCGGTCATATCGTCCCCGTCGGCATGCCTGAGCCTGGTGGCCCAGCGATCTGCGAGCGCCTCCAGCTCGGCTGGGCCGGCGCCGGCCAGCGCCCGGGTCAGCCGCTGCGGCAGAGCAAACACCTCGATGCCATCGTTCAAGGGGGCCGTGACCTGGTCCGGCCACGGCCACCGAAGGAGCCGATCAAGCGGCGGAACCTCGGCCGAGGGCTCCTCGAAGTACATGTCCCACTCGGCGATGGCACTGTCCGGCTCGATGAAACGGCAGGTCACCGTCTCGAATGTCTGATCAGGTCCCCGCAGGCGCGTCGCGGCGGCAGTCTCGTCGTCGGGAGCGAGGAAGAACACGGTGTCGTGGGCCATCTCGACATGATGGCCCTGCGCGGACTCCTGTGCCGGCACGGCGACGCTCTTCGCGGTGATCGAACCGAATCGGGCACCGGCATGTCTGTTCACCAGGTTCCGTCCGTTCCGCCGGCGGCGCTCAGCCGCACCCGACGACGCCGGAGGTCGGCCTCGGCGGCCTTCACCGTGATCAGCTCGCCTTCCTCGACAAGGTGATCCGGGCTCTCGGCCGCCTCATCGGTCAGCTCCGAGAGGTGAAGGAACCCCACAACGTCTGGAGCAAGCTGCACGAACACGCCAAAAGGAAGGATCTCGGTGACTGGCCCGGTGAGGACCCGGCCGACCTGATCCGCAAACCGAATGAGCGGATCTTCCTGCAGAGCCTTCAACGAGAGCGTGACCTGCCCGGAGCGCGTCTCGGCGATGATCACCTCAGCGGTGAGACCGTCCCGGTGACCACCTGCCCACGTTCGAAAGCGAGGAGAAAGGACCGCAAGGCCGGAATCTCGCACGCCCTGGCGGAGAGGTGAAGCCGGCCTTCGTGCCAACGCCCGATCTCTTCGGCCTCGATCTCCTGGCCGACCTCGACCAGCTCGGACGGATGTTCCGTCCGACGCATCGATGCCTCATGTCGAGGGATGCGGGCGATCCCGGCTTTCTCGCCTTCGGCATCCACGAGCTGCACCAGGACGTCCGCTCCGTCGAACCCGGTGACCTTCACCGTTCTCACGGCCCCCGGCCGAAGCCGGTCGGCCAAGGACTGCATGCGCGGGTCGGGGGCAGGGGCCGGCTCGGACATGGAGGTGAGCCCAGTCGGCACCGGCCGAACCGGTTCCCGCTCTCGTGACCAGGTCCCGACCAGCGCGTCACGGCTCGACCTCAACGGAGCGTCACCTGATCGAGACCCGCGATGCAGCGCCTCCACCCGCACACCACGGGCCCCGGTCACAGGTGCGGCCCGCAGTTTCAGCGAACCGCTGGAACCCGGGGCGCAGGAACCGGCCGAAATACAGGTGTTCGAAATCTCTGCCGGGTCGTTGGACCTCACGACACAGCCACAACCACGCAGACGGAGGACCGACGTCGACCACGACCGAACCAGACCACGACATGCCGCAGATCGCGCGGAAGACGGCAGCAGCCGACGGGGTCTCAAACGCCGAACACGAGCTGTAGGGCGGACGGCTCCGCTACGACCAGTCCTACGTCCGCCATGAGGGCCCGCTGACCCGGCTCGGCTTCGGGCACATGGCGGCCGCGCTGCCGCGCATGTCGGCGTACACGCGGGCATACCCAGCCGCGTACAGGTGAACGTGCTCAGCGTTCGGGTACGCCTGATCGTGGGCAGCGCCGTTACAGAGCCCAGATGTGGAGGGCGTGGTTGAGGCTGGACACGGTGTACCAGGTGCCGTCTCCGAGAGCCTTGGGCAGGCCGGGCACCTCGAAGGGATAGGCGATCTGGCCGATCAGCTGCATGTGGACCGCGTCGACGAGCCAGTGCCGGCCTGTGCCGAACTCCTCGTCGCTCTCGACGGTCCCGACTACGAGGGTGTTTTCGTCGACGAAGCCGCCCTCGTAGTCGAAGAACGCCTGCGCCTCGTCATCTGTGGTCTCCTCCTCGAACACGGGATGCGGGGGAAGCACCTCCGCGTTCAGTTCGGCCACCACGGAGCCGTCGGCGACCCGATGAACGGCGAGAACGTCCTGGTCATGGGTCACTGTGAGCAGACGGTCTCCGCTCGGGCTCACCCCCAGCAGGACGCGGTCCTCGTCGCCGAAGCTGTGGACAATGAGGGCGTGACCGTCCCACTTTCCCCAGCGCAGGGGTGATCCGTCCTGGCCTTCTCCGATGGTCAGACCCATCTGGCCGGGGTCCGGATGCGGGACGTGGACGGAGCCCGCCGCGGCCGTGCGAGTCTGGGTGCGGGCCAGCACCGTGCCGTCAGCGGCGTCGATGACCAGCCACTCTTCCCTGCGGTCGTGGTCCGGAGCGTCGTGCTCCAGAGGACCGTGGACATGGGCCCACACGGTCTTCCCGTCCGAGGAGAAGCCGGCCGAGCCACGGTTGGCATAGCGGTGGTCTCTGTTGTCTGCGTACTCGGAGAAGTCTGTGTGCCCCGCGCACCCTGCCCAGCAGCGGTGCCGCAGTTCCCACCGTGGGCTTCCCGACTGGTCAACGGCTCGCAGTGCATGCGGTCCGGCGAAGACAACCAGGTCAGCGGCAGGCGACACTGCGCTTGTGCCGAACCGGCGAGGCCAGGGCGCCGGAAAGGAGACGGTCGAGGTCGTGGCCGGTGGCTGGTCTTCTTGGACGATCAGCTCTGTGTCCCCTCGCTGTACGAGGAGCCGCGGTGTGGGCCGGGGCTCCAGATGAGGCGCTGCGTCGGCCCCGGAGAACGGGAGAGGGGCCGCGAGCGTAGTCACAAGGCGAGCAAGGCGGGGCACAGGCGCTCCGAAAGGACTGGGGGACTCTTGCCGGGACTCTATGACAGGCCGCTGGCCCCCTGCGCAGTCAGCCCTCTCCACAGCACTGACCAGGATGCACGGCACCGGAGGGATGCAGAAAGAGGGCACGTTTCTCCGTACCCGCCTGGGCACAGAAGGGCGTACCCCGACACCGGCCTGTTACGGGGTTTTGTGGTGGCTGCCGGCCGGCGGTGGTCTGCCACTGGCTGTCGGGGGACCGAGGTGATCGCCATCCGTACCGCGACCGCGCGGCTTACTTCCCTGGTGCAGCAGGACAACTGGCTGCACCAGGAGTTGCTGTTCCTCGCCGGCACGGAAGACGCCGTCGAGGTGGCGAGTGAGCACGCCATCCCGCGCACCGGCACGCCATTGCCCTCACCGGCGCGGGAGGTGCGGACGGAGAGGGTGCCGTTCACCTACCCGGGAGCCGGCTCTCCTTCCCTGAAGGGGGTGAGCGCGCGAGTACGCCGTTCAGCGGCGTGTCCGAGCGCCGCCTCCCGGTTCCCCGCACGCGGACGCCCGAGAAGGTTTCCGGCTGTCTGCGCGGCACGTCCTGTGCCCGCCCCGGCTGTCCGCCGCCCGCCACCGCGCGTTCGGGGCCGAAGCCCTCCGCCTCCTCGACGCGCACGCCGCGGGCGGGGTGCCGCAGGAAGAGGCCGTTTTCACCGTGCTGCCCGCCCGCCGCCCCGGAGGACACACACGACCGGCGCACAACGGCGGCACACCGAGCCGCTCGACGTCCGCCTCATCGCACTCCGCGACGGCAAGGCCGGACCCGGAGTGCTCCTGTCGCACCGGGACGGCGCCGTCCGGAGGGGCGGCTCCGGCGCACTACGGCCATGAGCGCGCCTCCTCGTATTCCGCCGTTCTTCACCATGGCGTCGTCAGGCGCGCCTTGGGCCGTTTCCTCAGGTGACAGGGGACTCGGGGCGGGACCGGCACGCGGTCCGGCGGAGTGTGCGGCAGTGTCTGTGCGAGCGCTGTGAAGCGCGTCTGCCGAGGTCAGCCGCTTCGGCCGGTGGACGCCTCGCCGGATGCCCCACTGCAGACGTACGCGCAAGCCCGGCACGAAGTCGCCCCGATGCTGCTGGACCGGCTCGCCGACGCCGAAGAGGCCATCCGTGGCGGTCTGCGCTGACACACCCGCCACCGGGCAGGCGGTGGATCGATGAGCAAGTTCCCTGCCCGGAGCAGAGCGAACCCGCGCGCGCGTCGCACCCTCCAGGGTTCCGCGGACCCGTCGGCTTCCGGCTGCTCCACGGCCAAGGTGCGCCCACGTCCACGGGAGAACCGCTGGTCACCGGCTATGTGTCAGCCGCAATGGCCCCATCCCTCAGCAGCCGCGCCAGGCCGCGGCCACCGAGCCCGCCGGGCTGCGCGAGCGTGCCGAGCGCGCGGCCCGGCAGGGCAGGACCGCACGGAGCAGTGCGTGCCACGCGGCCGAGTCCCGTGTGCCGGCTTACGGGGCCGGACCGCGTGTCGCGCGAGAAGACGCTGACGGGGTGGGCCCGTCATGTCACAGCAGCCCTCCCAGCGGCAGGATGCGCTCGGTGATCCGTCCACACAGCTTCCCTTGGGCGATGTCGGCCTCGGCGAGCCAGTCGGCGGCGATCAGCAGTTCGGCGTGCTCGGCGACTTGCTCGGGCGGCACGCCGCAGAAAGCGGCGGCGTGGTCCAGGTGGAGTCCGCCGTCCTCGGCGTGCCCGAGGCGGCCGTCGGGGCGGGTGTGGGCGACGGTGTACAAGGCCAGGAGCCGGGTGGTGGCGCCCAGCTTCTTCTTGCGGATCTTCCGGTCGCCCACGACTTTCTGGGCCCAGCCGGAGAGCCTCGCTCGGGTGGTCTTGCCGAAGTCGAACGGGCGAGGGTGTTCGGGCAGCAGCGCGGGGACGGTGAGGGTGGTGGGGTCCTCGGGCCGGGAGGCCATCACCTGGGCGACGGTGCCGGGCAGGCGCAGCCAGCCGGCGTCGACCAGCCGTTCCAGTACCTTCTCGGCCTCGCCTTGGAGCCAGCCGGTGAGGTCCTGGCCGGTGACGTTCCCGGTACCGGCTCTCGCGGCACGCAGGGTGAGCATGAGCACCGCCAGGCGCACCTCGGCGTCCGGGTGGGGTGTGTGGGCGGTGACGTAGTCCAGCACGGTGCGGGCGTGCGCGGCCTGTTGCCGGGTCAGCAGCCGTTCCACCACCGGCTGGTCACCGGAGGCCGGGTCGCCGACGGGCCGGCCGGTGCGGTTGGCGTGCATCTCGCGAGTGGTCTGCGCGGCTTTCTCGGCGCGCTCCGCCTCGTGGCGCAGGGAGACGTCGCCGCTCACGTCGGCCCACAGGCGGAAGGCGCGGGCCTTTCGGTCGTGGAGTTCGGCGAGGAGGGCGAGGTCGGGCTCGGTGCGCTGCTGGTAGGCGCGGAACGCGTCCCCGAGCTCGACGAGTTCCACTCGCAGGACATCGGGTTCGAGGTCGTGCGGCACGACCCGCTGCGCGATCTTCCCCCATCGCTTCGTCCGCCGGGACGCTGCTCCCGGTGAGGCGGCGCGGGCACGCGGCACCGGACCCGGTGCCGTGGCCGGGGAAGACGAGGCCCCGGCCGCCTGGGGAGGACTGTGGTCGGAGAAGACCGTCGGCACACCGTTCGCCCCTGTGGCACCTGCGGGTTCCCGCTCCGCGGCCGGCTTCGCGATCGCCGCCCGGTCCGCCGTGGCCGTGGCGGTGCGGGCCGGGGAGGGGGCGGTGTCCAGGACACGGCACTCGGGAGTGGCGGCTGCGCACCGTGCGCACATCTCCGCGATCCGCCACAGCCTTCCCGTCCGGTCCGCGTACACCGTCAGGACGATCGGGCCCCCGCATCTCACCGTCCCCGCTGCCGGCCGCGTCCCGTGGCGCCGTCCGGCGGCGGGGACGGGGGTGTGCCACGCGCAGTCGGCGGCATGGCAGGCACACCACGCCTCACCGTGTGGCCCACCGCCCTCGCGGATACGGGCCAGGTGCATGTTGACGTGTTCGACCGCGGCCTTGCGTCCCGCAGCGGCGCCGCCGGGAAAGCGTTGATCGGCGCAGGCGGGGCGGGAGCAGGAGAGCCTCACCGCGCCGGCGGAGAGGCGACCGTAAGGGTCCAGGCGCACCGTCCATACCCGCCCCGCGACGCGCTCCTGCTGCGTGTCGGTCTCCACCGCCATGTTGCGTCCTCCAGCGTTGCTTGTTCTCCGGGCGGTCCCCATCATCGGGGATACCAGAAGCGCCCGGCCCGGCCCGGCGTGTCGGCATCCCGTCCCTCGGAGCGGCGAGTTCGAGCGGCGCCGTGAACATCTGCTGCGGCGTCGGGCGCGGTGGGCCGGTAGCGTACTCCGGACGACCGCGGGAAATGATACGACTTGGCTGGTTGTCATCCGGGAGAATCCGGCATCGGGCAAGTCGTCGGTGGCGGCGAAGGTCCGGGACCGGTTCGGCCGCGGTCCGGTTCTGGTCGGGCAGGGCAGCCTCCGCAGAGCCGTACTGCCGCGAGCGTGGCCTTCTTCCCGGTGGGTCCGTGACCGTCGTCGGCGCCGTCAGCCCACCGTGCGCCATGACCGACCGCGTCATGAACAGCACCGGCCTGGCGCGGCTTCCCGCACATGCCGGGTGAGGCCCCTTCGTGGGCTTCTCCTCTCAGGTCCATGAGCCGCAGACGGACTGACGGTCGGTATCTGTCCCCAAGCGGACCGATGCGGTCAGTCATGCACCGAGAAAGTGGGTGTTGTGTTCTTCTCCGGGACTTGAGGGATTCGGTCGGCCGGTGACCGCATATGGTCAGGTGATGCTTGCGAGGGATGTGTGGCCTGTGCACTGCACGAGCCGGGATCTGCCACAGCAGCGTGAGCTGCCGTGGCTCCCGCCGAACGCGCCTCACGAGCACGGGTCGGGATGGGATGAGGCCGTGGTTCCCGACGGGATGCCCTACCCGCTGTCACCGTGCTTCGCGGACGATGTCGAGCTGAATGCGTACTGGTTGCGCCCCGAACTGATCGAGACGCCGCTCGACAGATCCGGGATGTCGGCGGCGGCTCCTGCCAGGGCCGGCACATCGGTGAACCGCTCGGCTCCCCGGTGGACTCTCTGTTCACCGTCTACGGCGAGCACCAGCGCCCCGCCCGGGCAACCCGCTGCCCTGGACACAGCCTCACTGCGCTCGGCCACGCCCAGGGCGTGGCGGCATGACCGCCCCATCCCGGCCAGGCCACTCGTCGGCGCCGCCCGCCCGCGGCCCGACGGATGATTCGCTCCCGGCCGGACCGCCTCCTCCGGTACCCGGGACTGAGGGGATGAATGAGCAACAACATCGTGTCGGTCTCCGATCGAAGGGTGGCGGCGATCCCCGTCCGGGAGTGCGGCGAGGATCTGCGTGCCGTCCGCGACGACGACGCAGAGGTGCGGTCGGCGGCGGACGGCTCCCGCTGAAGCGCGACCGTGTTCCCTCTCGCCGAGGCCGAGCGCCTGTCGTTCAGCGACTTGACGACGGGTGACCGCCCCGAGGCCCTTCTGAACTCCTGAAAGGATCAGTTGGCTTGTCGTTCCGAGCCCCCAGCGCGTCTCGCCGGTCTTCAGGATCCCGGACGGCGAGAGGACGGACCGGGGTTCTGCTTTGCCGGCCGGAGACATGGCATGTGCCCGCACCGCCGCGGCGGCCTGCGCAAGGGCGTCACTCAGGCGGGGAACCGCCACGTGATCCGTGACGAGAACCGCCCGCAACCGGCCCCGGCCCCCTGGAGGGCTGCCCTACGAGACCACCGGATACTTGCCGTCATGTCCCTGAATCCCGATGACGAGATCCACAGCCGCGCGGAGCCGGCAGCTTTCGTCCGTGAGCTGCACCAGGACTTCCTGCGGCAAGGCGATGCGTGGGAGAACAGCACACGCGCCCGCTCCCCGGAAGCCCTCGCCGCATGGGTGGACGACTCCCCGGGCTGGTACCGGAACTTCGGCAAAGAGCTTCCGGCAGGAGGTTGACTGGACCTTCATCGCCCGCGCGCTCCAGGCAGCCAAGGTCTACGAGTAGTCCATGGCCGGTCTTGTGCCGCAGGGATCCATCGTCACAGCGGGGGCGGTGCGCAGTTCCTCGGCTGCGCTGCGGTTCTCGTCCGGGCCCAGGACGGCGCTGGGCCGGCAACGCGTCCGGCACCGGCCGCACGTGCGGCTGCCGGCCGGTCACCACCGCACGGCGCCGACCACACGTCATCACCGGCTCGTCGGACGTATCGAACGAACCGGCCGACTACCGGTGGACGTCACAGCGGGACCGTCCGCCGCGGGAAGACACTCGCCGCTCTGCGGCGGCCCGAAGGCCGAAGAACAAGCCGAGCAGGCGTTCTTGGCCTCGAAACCGCGGATCAGGCCCCACTTGGTCCGCGCTCGCGGAGGTATGCCTCCAGCTCTGCGGCTCCGGTCAGCATCGCCCGCCCACGGGCGGACAGCCGACCGTGCCAGTCGCGCAGGGCTGCCTCCAGCGGCTCCAGCCCGCCGGCCGCCCGCACCCGGGCGATCAGCAGGGCGATCTGCTCCAGCGGGTAGCCGCCCCGCCTGAGCTGGTGGGCCAGCCGGGCGTCCCGTACGTCGGCCTCGTCGTAGACGCGGTAGCCGGTCTGCGGGTCGCGGCGTGGGCGCACGAGCCCGGCGCGCTCCCATTTACGCAACGTCGCGGGCCGGATCCCGAGCTTTCCCGCCAGCGGCCCGATGAACGTGCCGTCGGTGCTGGGCACCGCGGCCGGCTCGGGCCCGGACGCCGTGGTGGTCTCCAGGTCACGGAGGGCTTTCTCCACGGCCCGGAGGGTCCGTCGGTCGTCGAGCAGCTGGGCGTGGCTCTCGTCGATGAGACGGAACGCCTCGTCGGCCGCGCCCTGGTTCACGGCCCGCATGATCGAGGCCGCCCTCTGGTGACCGTGGCCGGGCACCAGGGCGAGGAACGCGCGCAGGGCTCCCGCGTGCAGCGAGGTATAGGTGCGGTAGCCGTGGGGGGTGCGACCGGCGGCCGGAAGGATGCCGGCCTCCTCATAGTTCCTGATCGCCTGTGTGGACAGACCGTGCCCGCGCGCCAGGTCGACCGGCCTGAGCCGATCGCCGCTTTGAGGGTTTCGCTGCACTCGGCCGACGATATCGCGGAAAAGTTTCAACCGAAGGTTGAACGATAGCGTTGAAGGCATGGCTACCGACATCAAGGACACCGCCCATGCCGTCGAGGCCGCCGCCGTCATGAGGCTGCTTCCGGCCCGGCCACGGCTGCTCGCCCTGGGGGAGCCCACTCACGGCGAGGACGCTCTGCTCGACCTGCGCAACGAACTCTTCCGCCGGCTTGTCGAGCAGGAGGGCTACCGGACGATCGCGATCGAGAGCGACTGCCTGAGGGGCCTGGTCGTCGATGACTACGTCACCTCGGGCACGGGCACCCTCGATGAGGCCATGGAGCGCGGATTCAGCCACGGGTGGGGCGCGTCCGCGGCCAACCGCGAACTCGTGCGCTGGATGCGCGCCTACAACGTCCGCGCCGACAGCGACGGCCGGCCCGTCTCCGAGCGGCTCCGCTTCGCCGGTTTCGACGGTCCGCTGGAGATCACCCACGCCGCGAGCCCCCGGCAGGCCCTCACCGCGCTCCACGGCTACCTCGCGGCCCGGGTGGACCCGGACCTGCTCCCCTGCACCGCGGACATCCTCGACCGCCTGCTCGGCACCGACGACCGGTGGACCGACACCGCTGCGATGACGGACCCGGCCCGGTCCGTGGGGCAGTCGGCCGAGGCCGGCCGGCTGCGCCTGCTCGCCGACGACCTGGTGGCGCTGCTCGACGCGCAGACGCCGCACCTGCTCGCGGCGACCTCGCGGGACGATGTGGAGCGGGCGCGCCTGTACGGGCGTACCGCGGCCGGCCTGCTGCGCTACCACCACTGGATGGCCGACACCTCACCGGCCCGCATGGCACGGCTGTGCGCGCTGCGGGATGTGATGATGGCCGACAACCTCCTCGCCGCCGCCGCTCGGGGCCCCGTCCTCGTCCACGCCCACAACTCCCATCTCCAGCGGGAGAAGAGCACGATGCGGATGTGGGAGGGGCCGGTGGAGTGGTGGAGCGCCGGTGCGCTGGTGAGCGCCCGGCTCGGTGAGGAGTACGCTTTCGTGGCCACGGCCCTCGGCACGATCCGGCACCGGGGAGTGGGCACCCCGCCCCCGGACACCGTCGAAGGACTCCTGTACGCGCTCCCGGAAGACCGGTGCGTCGTCGACGCCCCACGGCTGGCCGCCGTCCTCGGGGACGCGCGGCCCGCGCCCCGCGTATCCCCCTGGTTCGGCTACGCACCGCTCGACCCGGCCCGCCTGGCGGGCAACGACGGCGTCGTGTTCGTCAAGGACGTCCCGCAGAGCTAGCCGTACGGGGCCAGGACGTCGGTCACGCCTGTGCATAGTCGCCAGACCGGCGGTTGGCCTCCTGCTGCACCGTGGGGCCGGCGGTATTCGTGGTGGATGTTCCAGACGCTGAGGGCGTCACGGCGTTGGTCTTCGGAACCGTCTGCGGGTGTGGGGGAACTCTTCGGCGATGATCCGGTCGTAGCGCTCCACCGTGCCGTTGCGGCGAGGCGTGTACGGCGTGATGCACTGGTGACGCGCACCGGGCGGGGCCCGGGCGAAGGCGCCGGCGCGGCGGCAAGTGCCGTTGCTCGTTGTACCTGCAGCCGACGCCCAGGAGCCCCGCGTTCTTCCGGCACCCGCCAGGACGAAGTGAAGAGCTGCTCAGGCGTCACCGACCTGACGTCCCGCAACAACCAGCGCGCCCGGTTCACCACACGGTTCGTGACCGAGCGCCTCGGCCGGCGAGTGCGTGCTCGAGACCTCCGGGCCGCTCCGCCGATCATGGTTGGTAGCCTCCCGGAATGACTGCGACCTTCGGCCAAACCGTCCGCGCCCGGCTGCAAGCCCCCAACATCTGGTACGTCGGCACCGTGTTCGCCGACGGAGCGCCACAGGTCAGCCCGATGTGGGTGGATCTGGAGGGAGAGGGGGAGCTGTCGTTCAACACCTCGGTGGGCCGGGTGAAGGAGGAGAACCTGCGCCGCGACCCCCGTGTCTATCTCTCGCACGCGGACGCCGCCGATCCCTTCGACCGAGTGCAGATCAGCGGTGTGGTGGCCCGCTTCATCGAGGGCGAGGAAGCGCACGACCGGATGGACCGGCTGGCCCGGAAGTACCTGGGCAGCGAGCGGTTCGAGTGGCTCATGCCGGGAGAGCAGCGGGTCGCGGTGATCGTGCGTCCGGTCAAGGTGCGGCACATCGTCGGGGTGGAGCGGTTCCGGCCCGGCGGCCCCGTTCCCGCTCCCTGACGGCGCGACGCCGGCAGGGGAACGATCCGGTCAAGACCAGGACGGCAGGGAAGAACGGCGAGGGCTACGGCACCGGTCTCCGGAAGCACGTCCTTCCTGTCGACGCGGACGAAACCGCCCGTGCAGCCGCCGACCGACTGGAGCGGCTGTGATCACCATGCCCCACGGCCACGCCCCTCCCAGCCGGGACGACCGCGTACCGGCGACTGCCGCCGGCCACCGGGCGCTCATCGGGTGACGAGCCGAACACCACAGCATCGGCGCCGCCCCTTGCCCGTGCCCGGCTCCGTGGCGTTCACAGGTTCGGCCTCCCTGTGCCGTCGAGAGGGTGAAGCACGCGGCCGCCCGCTGCCTCTTCAGCCTCCGATGCACACCCGGGGGCCCTGCTTGGGCAGGTAGCAGGCGCTGACCTGTCCGGGAGTGTCCGTCGTCAGCATGGGTGTGGTGTGATAGCCGCCGGTCTTCGCCGGGTCGTCGTCGGTCACACCGAGCTGTTCCTCGCCCAGGGTGACGACGAGCCGGTCCCCTGGCCGGGAGAACCACATACGGCCCCATGCCGCCCGGCACGCCGGGCGGTAACGGATCTCGAACCGCACACCGCTGTCGGTGCGTTTCCCCGCGACCGCCTCCGAGCCGCTGACGCACCACGCCGCCGCGGGGTTCTCACCGTGACAGGCGCGGCCGGTGCACAGCGTCTGCGCGGTGGAGACGGCCACGGCGGGCCCCGGTGCGGTCGTCCCTCCCACGCTGCCGGCCAGCCACCAGGTGAGGGGAAGAGTGACGGCGGCCACCAGGACGGCGGTGATCGCGACCGTCCGCAAAGAGTAGTGCCGCCAGGCGCCCTTGTCCCTTGACGCCGGAGCCGAGGCCGACGGGGCAGGTGTGGTCTGCGCCGGATGCCGCCCTGTCGTCGTCCGCGCCCGTACCGGGGCCTGGGGCACGGGCGCACCGCCCGCCGGTGCTCCGCCGAGCGACGCGCGGCCGCTCCAGGTGAGTTCCGCCAGCTCCCACAGGGCGAGAAGCGGGCCGGTGGGCTGTCCGGCCAGTCGGCACAGGGCTTCCACCGCCTGCCGCGGGGGCAGGGCCCTGCCGTTCAGGCAGCGGTCCCAGGAGGACTTGCTGTACGCCGTCCGCTCCGCCAGCGCAGCCAGGCTCACATCAGCGTGGTCCTTCAGCTCACGCAGCCTGGTGACGAACCGCAGGCACTCCGGGCTGAGTGTGTCCGGTAACGGTTTCCACGGCATGGTCGTGTTCACCACTCCCGGCGCAGCACGGGCCAGGTGTGCCGGCCGACGATTCCGTCGGGCACCTCGCCGGCGTCCCGCTGCGCCCGCCTGGCGGCGTTGCGCGTGGCGATGTCGTACAGGCCGTCCACCCGGCCGGTGTCGTAACCGTGGTAGCCGAGCAGGCACTCCGCCTCCGCCACTGCCTCCCCTGCGTAGCCGAGCGCGATCGTCTTCTTCCATGTCCGGCTGTGTCCGGCGTGAAGGGCACCGTCTTCCGATCGCACGTCGCATCGCACCGGTGCCGGCCGTGTCGCCGCCTGTGCCTCTTGCCACGGCTTCAGGCCGAGCAGGGCACCGGCTGTGGCGGCGACGACGAAGGCCGCCGTCACCACCAGCGCGAAGAGCGATGCCCTGACGCCGGTGCGGGTCACGGGTTCCGGGCCAGTCGTCGGGCCTGCGGTGTCCTCGCCTCCGGTGGAGGAGGCGGGCCAGACCGTCTCCGCGACTTCCCGCAGCGCGAGCAGCCGGACCGGATCGGCTCCGCTCAGCTCGCACAGGCTTTCCACCGCACGTTGCGGCGGCAGAGTGTGCCCGTTCAGGTACCGCTCCCACGACGATCTGCTGCAGCCGGTCTTGGCTTCCAGCGCTGCCAGGCTCAGCCCACCGCGGTCCTTGAGTCTGCGCAGCTGTCCGACCAGTTGGCGGACGCTGGGGTCCGTCCCCTCGGGCAGCGGCTTCCAACGCGGCATTCCCACCCCCGGTGCACCAGCCGTCGATCAGTCCGTGGCTCCACCTTTTACCGAAAGTCATCGCCATGGAACAAATCGTGATCTCTGTTCGCACACCCGAACGAGAACTCGTGTCCCGGCATGAAAGCGCCGTCCCGGTGGAGAAGGGCCGTCCCACCGCACCGTCCCGCACGTCCCGCCGTTCCGTCCCGAATCTCGGTGTCTTCGCAGGTCAACGCGCGGGACATCCCGTTTCCACCGCACCGCCCGGCCGAAGCTGGCCGGGACGGCGGCCGCGCCGACACGATCGGATCCACCGGCGGCGCGGATCACCCCCGCACCGCCCCGGACCCACCGTGAAGGAAAGGAAATCCCGTGACCGTCAAGCGTCTTGCGCACCGTGGTTACGCCGCTCTCGTGGCCGTCGCCGCAGCGGCCGCCGTCTGCCTGCCCGCCGCCACCGCGGAGGCGAGCGGCACCAAACTGACGCACAACCAGGCCGCCGCCAAGCTCCGGGCGGCCGGCATCACCTGGTCCTCCAGCGGCAACTGCTCCGACCGCAACCGGAAGACCTGCACCTCCTTCTCCCAGATCAACTCCGGCACCGTGAACGGGATCATCGCCTTCAAGCGCGCCAGCGGCTGCCGGGTCAACATCACCGGCGGCACGGAGACGGGACACGCCCGGGGGACGTACAGCCACTGGAACGGCCACAAGGTCGACATCACGCCCACGACCTGCGTCAACCGGTACATCAAGGGCCACTACAAGTACGTCGGCAAGCGGGGCGACGGCGCGTCCATGTACCGGTCCGCAGCCGGCAACGTCTACGCCAACGAGGGCAACCACTGGGACATCACGTACAAGTGACCGGCGCGCGAACCACCGGACACATCCTGCAACCGCCAGTAAAGGAGGTACCTCCGTGTCCATGAGCGTGCCCGTGTTCATCCGGTCCGCCGTCATCACCGTGGCGGCCGCGGCGGTGCTCGTGCCCGCCGCCGCGGCCGCCCTCGGCGGACATGCCGCTCAGGCGCAGACGGCCACCACCCTGAAGTTCGTCCGCAACGCCGCCGACCCGCAGAAGTCGCAGCTGACGGTATTGCGCGGCGACCGCGCCGTGGCGTCCTACCGCGCCGGTTCCGGCCTCGGTGCCGGCCATGCCAAGGGACGGGACGACTGTGCGAAGAACCAGGGGTGGCTGCCGAAGGGCACCTACACCGTCGGCGCCCGCCACACGCGCTACAACGGCACCGTCATCAAGGGTTACGCCATTCCGCTGAGCGACAAGCTCTGCGCGAACGGTCGGACCGAGCGCACGGACCTGTTCATCCACAGCGAGATGACCCGGACCGGCGGACAAGGACGGCCGGAGAACCAGCGCTGGGACGGCCCGGCCGACTACAGGTCGCAGGGGTGCATCAAGCTCTCCCCCGCCGACATCAAGAAGCTGTTCGCCGTCCTCGCCGACGGACCGGCGCCGCGCCGGCTCACCGTCGTCTGAGCATCCCAGGAGCGCAGGGCGCCACGGGAGGTCGGGAGACCTTCCCCGTGGCGCCCTGAAGCGCTCGGGTCCGCCTCATGACGTTCGGCACTGCGGCCGGAGGGGGCGGGCCGCGCGACGGCGCAGGCTCCGGCTTTCGGGCCGCCCGGGTCTTCGTCCCGGACCGCCTCGATCAGCGCGTCCGGGCCTCGGCCTCGGCCGGCAGACGCCGCTGCCGCCGCTGCCGCTGACGCGGGCGGGAAACACCGCCTCGGACTACGCGGCGAGGTGATTCCCGATCTCACCGGCATCTCACCGGCGGCTCGGGAGAGCCCGTCGCGTCCGGAGCCGTCTCTCTCCCCCTTCGCTCTCCCTGTCCTCTTCTCTCCCCCGGGCATCAGCCTCGTACCGCCCAGAAGTCCGGGCGGTGCGTGGAGGGTTGACAGTCCGTTTGGCCGGAATATGTTGCATGCAATATGGAACATGTCATCGATTCCGGGGGGTTCTGTGACCGGTTCACACGTACGGCACTGTGATCTGCTGCTGTCCGGCGGCCGGGTCGTCACCGTCGGGGAGCGGCGGGCGGTGTACGAGCCGGGTTCCGTCGCGATCGCCGGCGGCCGCGTCGTGGCGGTCGGCCCCGCCGCCGAGACCGACGCGGCCTGGCGGGCCGCGAGGACCGTGGACTGCCGCAACCGCGCCGTGCTGCCGGGGTTCACGGACGGGCACACCCATCTGTTCCAGTCACTGGCGCGCGGTCTGGGCGAAGGGCTGCCGATCTGGCCGTGGCTGAACGAGTTCATGTGGCCCTACGCGATCGCCGTGGGGTCCGAGGACGCCCGTGTCGCGGCCACCCTGGGCGCGGTGGAGGCGCTGCGCTCGGGGATCACGTCGGTGGTCGACCACCACTACGGGCCCACCGATCCCGGGACCGTGCTCGCGGTGGCGGACGCGATCGAGGCGGCCGGGCTGCGCGGTGCCGTGGCGCGGGGCATGCTCGGGACGAAGACCGCCGTCGCGGCGGCCCGGGGACTTCCGGACGCCCTCTACCGGTACTCGACGGCCGAGGAGCTGGAGCTGACCCGGGCCTGTCTGGAGAAACGGCCGCCCGGGTCGCGGGTGACCGTCTGGCCGGCTCCGCTCAACCTGAGCTACGGGGACCTGGATCTGACGCGGGGCGCGGTGGCGCTGGCGCGCGAGTTCGGCACCCGCTGGCACACCCACTGCTGTGAGGGCGCCAAGGATCCCGCGAGCTTCCTGGAGGCGTACGGCGTACGGCCCGTGGAGTGGCTGGAGCGGGAGGGGCTGCTCGACGCGCGGGCGACGCTCGCGCACGCGATCTGGCTCGACGGCGCCGAAGCCGAGTGGATCGGCGAGCGCGGGGCGGGGGTCGCCCACAACCCGCCGTCCAACGCCTATCTGGCGTCGGGAGTGATGCCGTTGCGGGAGCTGCGGACGGCCGGCGCGACGGTGGCGCTGGGCACGGACGGGCCGAGCGCGGGGCACCGCCAGGACATGTTCGAGGTGATGAAGCAGGCCCTGTTCGCCCGGCGGCTGCACACCCTGGACCCGGCGTCCGTGCGGGCGGAGGAGGTGCTGGAGCTGGCCACCCGTGAGGGTGCCCGCTACGCGGGGACGGGCGCGGGCGAACTGCGGCCCGGGGCCCCGGCCGACGTGGCCGTCGTGGCCCTGGACCGGCCGCACCTGACGCCGCTGCACCGGGTGGTGCCCGCGCTCGTGTACGCGGCGCGCGGCGGGGACGTGGTGATGACGATCGTCGGCGGGCGGGTGGTGTTCGAGGACGGCCGCTGCGTCCTGGTCGACGAGGACGCCCTCTTCGCCGAGGTGCGGGAGCGGGCCGAACACCTCGTGCGGCGGGCCGGGTTCGACGGCCTGCGGGTGCCCTGGCGGTTCTGACTCCCGCACCGCCGGCGGGCCGCGGCCGGTGTCCGCGGCCCGCCGGGTTCTCATGGCTGCCCGTCCGCGGCCCCGTATGTGTGGCACAGACGACGCCCCCTTCGGGCGGGCGGAGGGAGAACGCACATGTCGTTCCGGAAAGCGCGGCGGAGGGGTTCCGACCCGGTGGAGGCGGTGCCGGCCGTGTGGCGGCTGGTGGTGTACGGGGTGCAGCACGTGCTCGCGTTCTACGCGGGGGCGGTGGTGATGCCGCTGCTGGTGGCGGAGGGGCTCGGCCTGGGCGGCGAGGACATCGGGCGGCTGGTGAACGCGTCCCTGCTGACGTGCGGGATCGCCACGCTGCTGCAGTCGGTCGGGCTGCCGGGGGTGGGGATACGGCTGCCCGTGGTGCAGGGCACGTCGACGACGGCGGTGCCGTCGCTGGTCTCGGTGGGGCTGGCGGCGGGCGGGGCCCACGCGGGGCTGCCGACGGTGTTCGGGGCGGTGATCGCGGCGGGGCTGGCGCTCTTCGTGATCGCGCCCGTGTTCAGCAGGCTGGTGCGGTTCTTCCCGCCGCTGGTGACCGGGACGATCGTGACGATCGTCGGGATCACGCTGCTGGCGGTGGCCGCCCGGCAGGTCGGCGGCGGGGACCCGGCCGCGAGCTCCTTCGGCTCCCCCGCCCACCTGGGGCTGGCGGCGGTCACGCTGGGCGTGATCGTGGTCCTGCACAAGGTGTCGCGGGGGTTCCTCGCCACGGTGGCCGTGCTGGTCGGGCTGGCCCTGGGCACGGCCGTCGCGGCACTCGCCGGGCAGGGGGACTTCTCCGGGATCGGCCACTCGCCGTGGGTGGGCATCGCGGCGCCGCTGCACTACGGGACGCCGCAGCTGGACGCGACGGCCGTACTGTCCCTGTTCCTGGTGATGGTCATCATCGCGGTGGAGTCCATCGGGCAGTTCTTCGCCGTCGGGCGGATCGTGGGCCGTGAGGTGGACGGCCGGCAGGTCACCCGGGCACTGCGCGCGGACGGTCTGGCGACCGCCGTGGCCGGCACGCTGAACTCCTTCCCCAGCACGGTGTACTCGCAGAACATCGGGCTGATCCAGCTCACCGGGGTGAAGTCGCGGTGGATCGTCGCGGCGGGCGGCGGGATCATGATGGTGCTCGGGCTCATGCCGAAGGTGGGTGCCGCGGTGGCGGCCATGCCCGCCTCGGTGCTCGGCGGCGCCACCCTGGTGCTGTTCTCCTCGATCGCCGTGGTGGGCGTGCAGATCCTCGGCCGGGCCGACCTGTCCGACCACCGCAACACCGTGCTCGTCGCGGCGAGTCTGGGCATCGGTTTCCTGCCCACCGCCTTCCCGCAGTTCGCCGAGCGGATGCCGGGCCGGCACCTGCATGTGCTGTTCGAGAGCGGCATCATCCTCGGCACGCTCGCGGCCGTCCTGCTCAATCTGTTCTTCCATCACCTCCCGCTTCCGGGAGGCGGGAAAAAGCCGGACGGTTCCGTTGACCCGCCGGAACATTACATGCAACATGTAGGGAATAGCGGGGAGTTGACGGGACAAGGCCACGAGGCGGGCGGGAACGCCCGTCCGTGACAGGGGAGTTGGAGGACATGCCGACACAGAGGTCACCGCGGGCGGTGCGCGGGGAGACGGGGTCCGGGGAGTCGTTCCGGCCGGTGAATCCGGTCTCGGCGGGGAGCCTGCTCGCGGAGCGCGCCTACGAGGAGCTGAAGGGCGCCGTGCTCGCCGGCCGGCTCAGTCCCGGTGACGCCTTGTCCGTGCCGGCGCTCGCCGCCCAGATGGGCATCAGCCGCAGTCCCGTCCGGGAGGCGGTGCAGCGGCTGATCCACGACGGCCTGGCCACGCACGTGGCCCACCGGGGCGCGGTGGTCGCCACCGTCGACATCGAGGACGTGCGGCAGCTGTACGTCGTCCGCGAGGTGATGGAGGGGCTGGCGGCCCGGCTCGCCACCGAGCGCCTCGACGCCGCCCGGGTGGCCGGGCTGCGGGAACTGCTGGAACGGCACGAGGCGCAGGTCGCCTCCGGGTTCGACGAGCGGACCCACACGGACATGGACATGGCCTACCACCGTCTGATCCGGGAGGCCGCCGGGAACAGTCATCTGACGGCGGCGCTCGACACCGTCCAGGGCAAGGCCCATCTGGCGCTGCACTCGCTGTGGCGCAGCCCGGAGGGGGCCCGGCTGGCGGTCGAGGAGCACCGGCGGATCTTCGAGGCGATGGTCTCCGGGGACCCCGACGCCGCGGAGCGGGCCGCCCGGGAGCACATCCGGCGGCTGCGGATCCGGCTCTCCCAGGCGGTCGGGTCCGGGCCGCCGGGTCCGCGGGACGCGGACGCGCCCGTCCGGCCCATCGCCTGAGCGCCGGGGACCGGCCCCGGTCCCCGGACACCGGCCTTCGAGCCCCGCGGCTCGGGCCCCGGCGGGGCGGCCGTCTCTCTCATCCCCTGCGAGAGGAAGTGACCGATCGTGAGGAGCACCATCGGACCGGCCGCGGGCACGCGGCACGGTGTGGGCGAGAGCGTGCGGCGGCCCGACGGGCGGCTGAAGGTCGGCGGCGCGTTCGCGTACGCCTCCGATCTGCGCTGGGACTCCATGGTGTGGGGGGCCACCCTGCGCAGCCCGCACCCGTCGGCGCGGATCGTCCGGCTGGACGCCTCGCAGGCCCGGCTGCTGCCGGGCGTGGTGGCGGTGCTGACGCACGAGGACGTGCCGGGCTCCCCCCGGTACGGGATGAAGGTCGCCGACCAGCCGGTGCTCGCCGCCGGCCGGGTGCGCCACCAGGGCGAACCGGTGGCGCTGGTGGCCGCGGAACACCCCGAGACGGCCCGCCGGGCGCTGCGGCTGATCGACGTGACGTACGAGGAGCTGCCCGCGCTCACCGATCCCGAGGTGGCGGTGGCGGGCGGCGGCCCGCCGGTGCACGAGCGGCGCGTGGACGGCGGCAGCGGCAACGTCGTCCGGCACGTCCGCATCCGCCACGGCGACCTGGCCGAGGCCCGGCGCCTGGCCGAGGTCGTCGTGGCGGGGACGTACGAGGTCGGCATGCAGGACCAGGCGTTCCTCGGCCCGGAGGCGGGGCTGGCGGTACCGGGCGAGGACGGCGGGGTGGACATGTACGTGTCCACCCAGTGGCTGCACGACGACCGGCGCCAGATGTGCGCGGCGCTGGGACTGCCGCCGGAGAAGGTACGGCTGACCCTGTCGGGGGTGGGCGGCGCGTTCGGCGGGCGGGAGGACGTGTCCGTGCAGATCCACGCGGCGATGCTCGCGCTGCACACCGGCCGCCCGGTGAAGATGAGCTACCACCGCGAGGAGTCCTTCTTCGGGCATGTGCACCGGCACCCGGCCAGGATGCGCTTCGAGCACGGCGCCACCCGGGACGGCCGGCTGGTCTACGTGAAGGCGCGGCTGCTGTTCGACGGCGGCGCGTACACGTCCACCTCGCAGGTCGTCATCGCCAACGGCTCCTACTTCGCGGCGGGCGCCTACGACGTGCCGCACGCCGAGATCGACGGCTACGCGGTGTTCACCAACAACCCGCCGTGCGGGGCCATGCGCGGCTTCGGGGCCGTGCAGTCCTGCTACGGCGTGGAGTCCAACCTCGACAGACTCGCCCGCGCGCTGCGGATGGACCCGCTGGAGCTGCGGCTGCGCAACGCGATGACGACGGGCACGGTCCTGCCCACGGGGCAGTCCGTGGACGGCCCGGCACCGGCCGCGGAGCTGCTGTGCCGGCTGCGCGACCGGCCGCTGCCGCCCCCGCCCACCGGGGCGTTCGCCCGTCCCGGCGGGCTGAACAACACCTCGCACGGCGAGGGGGTCCGGCGCGGTGTCGGTTACGCCATCGGGGTGAAGGCCATCGGTTTCTCCGGCGGCGTCGACGACCGGTCGACGGCCCGGGTGCGGCTGTCCCTGGCGGGCGGCGAGCCGGTCGCCGAGGTCCACACGGCCGCCGCCGAGTGCGGGCAGGGCATCGTGACCGTGCAGGCGCAGATCGTCCGGACCGAGCTGGGGGTGGAGCGGGTGGTGGTGCTGCCCGCGGACACCCGGGCGGGCGACGCGGGCTCGTCGTCGGCGTCCCGGATCACCTGGATGAGCGGCGGCGCGGTGCGGGGCGCCTGCCGGGCCGTGCGGGAGCGGCTCGCCGAACGCGGTGACGGGCCGCCGGCCGAGCTGCTGAAGGACGGCCCGGTGGAGGCCGAGTACACCTACGCGCACCGCCGCACGTACCCGATCGACCCCGAACGCGGGCAGGGGGACGCGCACATCGCGTTCGCGTTCGCCGCGCACCGGGCCGTCGTCGACGTCGACACCGAACTGGGACTGGTGAAGGTGGTCGAGCTGGCCACCGCCCAGGACGTCGGCAAGGCGGTGAACCCCCTCGCCGTGGAGGGGCAGATCGAGGGCGGCACCGCGCAGGGACTGGGCCTCGCGCTGATGGAGGAGCTCCAGGTGTCCGGCGGCCGGGTGCGCAACCCGTCGTTCACGGACTACCTCATCCCCACCATCGCGGACATGCCGCCGGTCCCCGTCGACCTGCTCGAACTGCCGCACCCCGACTCGCCGTACGGGCTCAACGGCGTCGGTGAGCCGCCGGCCCTGTCCTCGACCCCGGCCGTCGTCAACGCGCTGCGCGCCGCGACCGGCCGGGAGCTGCCCCGGGTCCCCGTGCGGCCCGACGACTTCCTCGACCTGGAAGGGAGGTGATGCGGGCCCGCCCCCGGGTCCCCCGACGGTTCACCCCGGCCCGGCGGAGGCCCCTTGCGGTCCACCCGCCGCGGACGACGGTCCAGCGACACACGGCCAGAACCTCTTGGGCCTGAACCACTGGGAAGGAACAGCACCTTGATCATCGACACCCACATGCATCCGACGAACATCGTCGACCAGGCGTGGCGGCACGACGGCTCCCCCTTCACGGGCGAGCGCACCCTGGAGATGATGAACGGCCCGTACATGATCAACGGCAAGCCGCGCCGCATCGACTACGGCTGCATCATGCCGCCGCCCGGCAACAGCGTGTGGCAGGACGGGATGCGCACGGGACGCGAGGGCATCCGCGACTACATGTCGTACATCACCGAACTGGTGACGACGTACCCGGACCGGTTCATCGGGAACTTCATGTACAACCCGCGCTTCGGGCCGGAGAACGGGGCGAAGGAACTGGAGTTCCACGTCAAGGAGTACGGCTACAAGATGATGAAGCTGCATGCGAACATGCATGCCTACCGGCCCGACCGGGCGCTGGACTGGCTGCGGCCGGTGCTCCGCGTCTGCGACGAGCTGGGCGTCGTCGTCCTCATCCACACCGGTGACGGGCCGTACTCGATCCCGACGCAGTTCTACCCGGTCATCCGGGAGTTCCGGGACGTCAACTTCATCCTGGCGCACTTCGGGGTGCAGACCGGCGGCGTGTACTGCTTCGAGGCGCTGTACATGATCCTCGACTCGCCGAACGTGTACGGGGAGTCGGGCTGGCTGCTGCAGTCGCGGATCGTGGAGTTCGCGCAGCAGATGGAGCGCCACCAGCTCGTCTTCGGCACCGACTCGCCGCCCAACGAGCCCGGCATGTGGGCGCGGGAGCTGGAGGTGCTGTGCGGCCCGCCGCCGCAGGGCATGAACCTGTCCGAGGAGGACCTGGAGGGCTACCTCGGCAACAACATGGCCAAGCTGCTCGGGCTGAAGCCGACGCCGCCGCCGCGCAACCAGGAGGAGGCGCAGCTGCGGCTGAAGGACACCTACGCCTCGCTGGACACGGCGGGCCCGTCCTCGGTGCGCGCGTAGCCGCGCGGACGCGGCGCTCCCGCCCCGGTGCTGGCCCGGCCCGTACGGCCGTACGGGCCGGGCCAGCCCCGTCGCTCCCCTCCCCCGATCGAGAAACGGGTGCCTCATGCAGCGCATCGGTCATCTTCTGCCCGTCCCCTGTCTCGGCGCCGCCCGGTGGGCCGCCGGGATCTGTGCTCCCGGCTCCGCCGAGACGGTGCATCCGACGGCCCGGGCGGTCCTCCCGGAGGTGCTGTACGGACCGGCGGTGGCCCCGCCCCAGGCGCGGGAACTGCTGCGGGCCGCCGAGCAGCTGGCGCAGGTCGGGGCGGACGCGGTGGTGTGGGGCGGCAGTTCGGCGGATCTGCACGGCGCGGCCCACGCCCGTGCCGTCGCCCGGTGGATCGAGGAGGCGGCGGGGGTCCCGGCCTCGACGGTCACCCTCGGTCAGCTCGGCCTGCTGCGCCGGCAGGGCCTCGGCTCGCTGGCCCTGGTCACGGCCGGTTCCGCCGGCGTCGCGGGCCGCCTCGCCGACACGTACGTCGCCGAGGGGCTGAAGGTGGCCTCCGTCACGGCGCTGGGCCTGCCCACGGCGCGGGAGGCGGCTGAAGTACCGGTGGCGCGGTTGCGCCGGCTGCTGCTGGAGGCGGACGTGCCGGACGCCGAGTGCCTGGTGGTGGCGGGTACGGAGCTGCCGGTGGCGCCGGTGGCGGCGCTGCTGGAGCGGGAGCTGGGCAAGCCGGTGTACGACGGGGCGCGGGTCGCCGTGCGCACGGGCCTGGACCTCGTGGGTCTGGCCGTCGACGCGCCGTCGTGGGGGTCCCTCTTCACGGCGGGCGGGCACACGGGGGTGTGCTGTGACAGCCACTGAGGCCGCCGGGACCGGTCGCGGCCGGGCCCAGGATCTGCGGGGCTTCCTGGCGGCGCTGCGGTCGGCGCACGCCGGTGAGGTGCTCACCGTCGAGGAGGAGGTCGAGGGCGAGGCCCTGGCGGCGCTGGTGGCGGAGCTGGCGTCCCGGGGCCGGGACGAGGTGCTGCTGTGCCCGCGGGTGAAGGGGGCCGGCGCGACGGTCGTCACGAACGTGTTCGCCTCCCGGCGGCGGATCGCGCGGCTGCTCGGCACCGGCCCCGCGGGGCTGCACGGCGCCTACCACGAGGCCGCCGCCCGCGCGGTGGAGCCGCGCGTGGTGCCGGACGGCCCGGTCCTCCAGGCGGTGCGCGAGGGCGCCGCGGTGGATCTCACGGACCCCGCGCAGCTGCCGGTCCTGCGGCACTTCGCCTCCGACCGCGCGCCCTACATCACCGGCGGTGTCGTCGCCGTCGAAGCACCGCCGTACGCCCCCGGACGGGCCGGCAACCTCAGTTTCCACCGCGCCCTGGTGCACAGCCGCACCGAGCTGGCCACCAGCCTGCACTCGCGCGGGCACCTGTGGCAGCTGCTGCGCATGGCGGAGGAACGCGGGGAGCGGCTGCCGGTGGCGATGGTGATCGGCGCGCACCCCCTGTTCCTGCTCGCCGCCTCCGCGCGGGTCGGCCCCGGCACCGACGAACGGGACATCGCCGGGGGGCTGTTCGGAGCGCCCCTGGACGTGGTGCGCACCCCGCGGTACGGCATCCGGGTCCCGGCCGGCGCCGAGATCGTCCTGGAGGGCGCCATCGACCCCGGCCGCCACGCCGACGAGGGCCCCTTCGGCGAGTTCTCCGGCTACTCCTCGCACCGCTCCACCCGCAACGTGCTGACGGTCGAGACGGTGCTGCGCCGACGGGACGCGCTGCTGCTGGACGTGACCGGCGGCAACAGCGCCGACCATCTCAACCTGGCCCGTGTCCCTCGCGAGGCGGACGGTCTGGCGACCGCCGTGGCCGGCACGCTGAACTCCTTCCCCAGCACGGTGTACTCGCAGAACATCGGGCTGATCCAGCTCACCGGGGTGAAGTCGCGGTGGATCGTCGCGGCGGGCGGCGGGATCATGATGGTGCTCGGGCTCATGCCGAAGGTGGGTGCCGCGGTGGCGGCCATGCCCGCCTCGGTGCTCGGCGGCGCCACCCTGGTGCTGTTCTCCTCGATCGCCGTGGTGGGCGTGCAGATCCTCGGCCGGGCCGACCTGTCCGACCACCGCAACACCGTGCTCGTCGCGGCGAGTCTGGGCATCGGTTTCCTGCCCACCGCCTTCCCGCAGTTCGCCGAGCGGATGCCGGGCCGGCACCTGCATGTGCTGTTCGAGAGCGGCATCATCCTCGGCACGCTCGCGGCCGTCCTGCTCAATCTGTTCTTCCATCACCTCCCGCTTCCGGGAGGCGGGAAAAAGCCGGACGGTTCCGTTGACCCGCCGGAACATTACATGCAACATGTAGGGAATAGCGGGGAGTTGACGGGACAAGGCCACGAGGCGGGCGGGAACGCCCGTCCGTGACAGGGGAGTTGGAGGACATGCCGACACAGAGGTCACCGCGGGCGGTGCGCGGGGAGACGGGGTCCGGGGAGTCGTTCCGGCCGGTGAATCCGGTCTCGGCGGGGAGCCTGCTCGCGGAGCGCGCCTACGAGGAGCTGAAGGGCGCCGTGCTCGCCGGCCGGCTCAGTCCCGGTGACGCCTTGTCCGTGCCGGCGCTCGCCGCCCAGATGGGCATCAGCCGCAGTCCCGTCCGGGAGGCGGTGCAGCGGCTGATCCACGACGGCCTGGCCACGCACGTGGCCCACCGGGGCGCGGTGGTCGCCACCGTCGACATCGAGGACGTGCGGCAGCTGTACGTCGTCCGCGAGGTGATGGAGGGGCTGGCGGCCCGGCTCGCCACCGAGCGCCTCGACGCCGCCCGGGTGGCCGGGCTGCGGGAACTGCTGGAACGGCACGAGGCGCAGGTCGCCTCCGGGTTCGACGAGCGGACCCACACGGACATGGACATGGCCTACCACCGTCTGATCCGGGAGGCCGCCGGGAACAGTCATCTGACGGCGGCGCTCGACACCGTCCAGGGCAAGGCCCATCTGGCGCTGCACTCGCTGTGGCGCAGCCCGGAGGGGGCCCGGCTGGCGGTCGAGGAGCACCGGCGGATCTTCGAGGCGATGGTCTCCGGGGACCCCGACGCCGCGGAGCGGGCCGCCCGGGAGCACATCCGGCGGCTGCGGATCCGGCTCTCCCAGGCGGTCGGGTCCGGGCCGCCGGGTCCGCGGGACGCGGACGCGCCCGTCCGGCCCATCGCCTGAGCGCCGGGGACCGGCCCCGGTCCCCGGACACCGGCCTTCGAGCCCCGCGGCTCGGGCCCCGGCGGGGCGGCCGTCTCTCTCATCCCCTGCGAGAGGAAGTGACCGATCGTGAGGAGCACCATCGGACCGGCCGCGGGCACGCGGCACGGTGTGGGCGAGAGCGTGCGGCGGCCCGACGGGCGGCTGAAGGTCGGCGGCGCGTTCGCGTACGCCTCCGATCTGCGCTGGGACTCCATGGTGTGGGGGGCCACCCTGCGCAGCCCGCACCCGTCGGCGCGGATCGTCCGGCTGGACGCCTCGCAGGCCCGGCTGCTGCCGGGCGTGGTGGCGGTGCTGACGCACGAGGACGTGCCGGGCTCCCCCCGGTACGGGATGAAGGTCGCCGACCAGCCGGTGCTCGCCGCCGGCCGGGTGCGCCACCAGGGCGAACCGGTGGCGCTGGTGGCCGCGGAACACCCCGAGACGGCCCGCCGGGCGCTGCGGCTGATCGACGTGACGTACGAGGAGCTGCCCGCGCTCACCGATCCCGAGGTGGCGGTGGCGGGCGGCGGCCCGCCGGTGCACGAGCGGCGCGTGGACGGCGGCAGCGGCAACGTCGTCCGGCACGTCCGCATCCGCCACGGCGACCTGGCCGAGGCCCGGCGCCTGGCCGAGGTCGTCGTGGCGGGGACGTACGAGGTCGGCATGCAGGACCAGGCGTTCCTCGGCCCGGAGGCGGGGCTGGCGGTACCGGGCGAGGACGGCGGGGTGGACATGTACGTGTCCACCCAGTGGCTGCACGACGACCGGCGCCAGATGTGCGCGGCGCTGGGACTGCCGCCGGAGAAGGTACGGCTGACCCTGTCGGGGGTGGGCGGCGCGTTCGGCGGGCGGGAGGACGTGTCCGTGCAGATCCACGCGGCGATGCTCGCGCTGCACACCGGCCGCCCGGTGAAGATGAGCTACCACCGCGAGGAGTCCTTCTTCGGGCATGTGCACCGGCACCCGGCCAGGATGCGCTTCGAGCACGGCGCCACCCGGGACGGCCGGCTGGTCTACGTGAAGGCGCGGCTGCTGTTCGACGGCGGCGCGTACACGTCCACCTCGCAGGTCGTCATCGCCAACGGCTCCTACTTCGCGGCGGGCGCCTACGACGTGCCGCACGCCGAGATCGACGGCTACGCGGTGTTCACCAACAACCCGCCGTGCGGGGCCATGCGCGGCTTCGGGGCCGTGCAGTCCTGCTACGGCGTGGAGTCCAACCTCGACAGACTCGCCCGCGCGCTGCGGATGGACCCGCTGGAGCTGCGGCTGCGCAACGCGATGACGACGGGCACGGTCCTGCCCACGGGGCAGTCCGTGGACGGCCCGGCACCGGCCGCGGAGCTGCTGTGCCGGCTGCGCGACCGGCCGCTGCCGCCCCCGCCCACCGGGGCGTTCGCCCGTCCCGGCGGGCTGAACAACACCTCGCACGGCGAGGGGGTCCGGCGCGGTGTCGGTTACGCCATCGGGGTGAAGGCCATCGGTTTCTCCGGCGGCGTCGACGACCGGTCGACGGCCCGGGTGCGGCTGTCCCTGGCGGGCGGCGAGCCGGTCGCCGAGGTCCACACGGCCGCCGCCGAGTGCGGGCAGGGCATCGTGACCGTGCAGGCGCAGATCGTCCGGACCGAGCTGGGGGTGGAGCGGGTGGTGGTGCTGCCCGCGGACACCCGGGCGGGCGACGCGGGCTCGTCGTCGGCGTCCCGGATCACCTGGATGAGCGGCGGCGCGGTGCGGGGCGCCTGCCGGGCCGTGCGGGAGCGGCTCGCCGAACGCGGTGACGGGCCGCCGGCCGAGCTGCTGAAGGACGGCCCGGTGGAGGCCGAGTACACCTACGCGCACCGCCGCACGTACCCGATCGACCCCGAACGCGGGCAGGGGGACGCGCACATCGCGTTCGCGTTCGCCGCGCACCGGGCCGTCGTCGACGTCGACACCGAACTGGGACTGGTGAAGGTGGTCGAGCTGGCCACCGCCCAGGACGTCGGCAAGGCGGTGAACCCCCTCGCCGTGGAGGGGCAGATCGAGGGCGGCACCGCGCAGGGACTGGGCCTCGCGCTGATGGAGGAGCTCCAGGTGTCCGGCGGCCGGGTGCGCAACCCGTCGTTCACGGACTACCTCATCCCCACCATCGCGGACATGCCGCCGGTCCCCGTCGACCTGCTCGAACTGCCGCACCCCGACTCGCCGTACGGGCTCAACGGCGTCGGTGAGCCGCCGGCCCTGTCCTCGACCCCGGCCGTCGTCAACGCGCTGCGCGCCGCGACCGGCCGGGAGCTGCCCCGGGTCCCCGTGCGGCCCGACGACTTCCTCGACCTGGAAGGGAGGTGATGCGGGCCCGCCCCCGGGTCCCCCGACGGTTCACCCCGGCCCGGCGGAGGCCCCTTGCGGTCCACCCGCCGCGGACGACGGTCCAGCGACACACGGCCAGAACCTCTTGGGCCTGAACCACTGGGAAGGAACAGCACCTTGATCATCGACACCCACATGCATCCGACGAACATCGTCGACCAGGCGTGGCGGCACGACGGCTCCCCCTTCACGGGCGAGCGCACCCTGGAGATGATGAACGGCCCGTACATGATCAACGGCAAGCCGCGCCGCATCGACTACGGCTGCATCATGCCGCCGCCCGGCAACAGCGTGTGGCAGGACGGGATGCGCACGGGACGCGAGGGCATCCGCGACTACATGTCGTACATCACCGAACTGGTGACGACGTACCCGGACCGGTTCATCGGGAACTTCATGTACAACCCGCGCTTCGGGCCGGAGAACGGGGCGAAGGAACTGGAGTTCCACGTCAAGGAGTACGGCTACAAGATGATGAAGCTGCATGCGAACATGCATGCCTACCGGCCCGACCGGGCGCTGGACTGGCTGCGGCCGGTGCTCCGCGTCTGCGACGAGCTGGGCGTCGTCGTCCTCATCCACACCGGTGACGGGCCGTACTCGATCCCGACGCAGTTCTACCCGGTCATCCGGGAGTTCCGGGACGTCAACTTCATCCTGGCGCACTTCGGGGTGCAGACCGGCGGCGTGTACTGCTTCGAGGCGCTGTACATGATCCTCGACTCGCCGAACGTGTACGGGGAGTCGGGCTGGCTGCTGCAGTCGCGGATCGTGGAGTTCGCGCAGCAGATGGAGCGCCACCAGCTCGTCTTCGGCACCGACTCGCCGCCCAACGAGCCCGGCATGTGGGCGCGGGAGCTGGAGGTGCTGTGCGGCCCGCCGCCGCAGGGCATGAACCTGTCCGAGGAGGACCTGGAGGGCTACCTCGGCAACAACATGGCCAAGCTGCTCGGGCTGAAGCCGACGCCGCCGCCGCGCAACCAGGAGGAGGCGCAGCTGCGGCTGAAGGACACCTACGCCTCGCTGGACACGGCGGGCCCGTCCTCGGTGCGCGCGTAGCCGCGCGGACGCGGCGCTCCCGCCCCGGTGCTGGCCCGGCCCGTACGGCCGTACGGGCCGGGCCAGCCCCGTCGCTCCCCTCCCCCGATCGAGAAACGGGTGCCTCATGCAGCGCATCGGTCATCTTCTGCCCGTCCCCTGTCTCGGCGCCGCCCGGTGGGCCGCCGGGATCTGTGCTCCCGGCTCCGCCGAGACGGTGCATCCGACGGCCCGGGCGGTCCTCCCGGAGGTGCTGTACGGACCGGCGGTGGCCCCGCCCCAGGCGCGGGAACTGCTGCGGGCCGCCGAGCAGCTGGCGCAGGTCGGGGCGGACGCGGTGGTGTGGGGCGGCAGTTCGGCGGATCTGCACGGCGCGGCCCACGCCCGTGCCGTCGCCCGGTGGATCGAGGAGGCGGCGGGGGTCCCGGCCTCGACGGTCACCCTCGGTCAGCTCGGCCTGCTGCGCCGGCAGGGCCTCGGCTCGCTGGCCCTGGTCACGGCCGGTTCCGCCGGCGTCGCGGGCCGCCTCGCCGACACGTACGTCGCCGAGGGGCTGAAGGTGGCCTCCGTCACGGCGCTGGGCCTGCCCACGGCGCGGGAGGCGGCTGAAGTACCGGTGGCGCGGTTGCGCCGGCTGCTGCTGGAGGCGGACGTGCCGGACGCCGAGTGCCTGGTGGTGGCGGGTACGGAGCTGCCGGTGGCGCCGGTGGCGGCGCTGCTGGAGCGGGAGCTGGGCAAGCCGGTGTACGACGGGGCGCGGGTCGCCGTGCGCACGGGCCTGGACCTCGTGGGTCTGGCCGTCGACGCGCCGTCGTGGGGGTCCCTCTTCACGGCGGGCGGGCACACGGGGGTGTGCTGTGACAGCCACTGAGGCCGCCGGGACCGGTCGCGGCCGGGCCCAGGATCTGCGGGGCTTCCTGGCGGCGCTGCGGTCGGCGCACGCCGGTGAGGTGCTCACCGTCGAGGAGGAGGTCGAGGGCGAGGCCCTGGCGGCGCTGGTGGCGGAGCTGGCGTCCCGGGGCCGGGACGAGGTGCTGCTGTGCCCGCGGGTGAAGGGGGCCGGCGCGACGGTCGTCACGAACGTGTTCGCCTCCCGGCGGCGGATCGCGCGGCTGCTCGGCACCGGCCCCGCGGGGCTGCACGGCGCCTACCACGAGGCCGCCGCCCGCGCGGTGGAGCCGCGCGTGGTGCCGGACGGCCCGGTCCTCCAGGCGGTGCGCGAGGGCGCCGCGGTGGATCTCACGGACCCCGCGCAGCTGCCGGTCCTGCGGCACTTCGCCTCCGACCGCGCGCCCTACATCACCGGCGGTGTCGTCGCCGTCGAAGCACCGCCGTACGCCCCCGGACGGGCCGGCAACCTCAGTTTCCACCGCGCCCTGGTGCACAGCCGCACCGAGCTGGCCACCAGCCTGCACTCGCGCGGGCACCTGTGGCAGCTGCTGCGCATGGCGGAGGAACGCGGGGAGCGGCTGCCGGTGGCGATGGTGATCGGCGCGCACCCCCTGTTCCTGCTCGCCGCCTCCGCGCGGGTCGGCCCCGGCACCGACGAACGGGACATCGCCGGGGGGCTGTTCGGAGCGCCCCTGGACGTGGTGCGCACCCCGCGGTACGGCATCCGGGTCCCGGCCGGCGCCGAGATCGTCCTGGAGGGCGCCATCGACCCCGGCCGCCACGCCGACGAGGGCCCCTTCGGCGAGTTCTCCGGCTACTCCTCGCACCGCTCCACCCGCAACGTGCTGACGGTCGAGACGGTGCTGCGCCGACGGGACGCGCTGCTGCTGGACGTGACCGGCGGCAACAGCGCCGACCATCTCAACCTGGCCCGTGTCCCTCGCGAGTCGGAGATGGCGCACAAGCTGCGCGAGCGGTTCCCGGAGGTCACGGCGCTCCACTACCCGGCCTCGGGCACCCACTTCCACGCCTACGTGGCGCTGCGTCCGGGCCGGCCGGGGCAGGCCCGGCAGGTCATGCTGGGGCTGCTGGGCTGGGACCCGTACCTGAAGACGGTGGTCGCGGTCGACGACGACGTGGACGTCACGCGTGATGCCGAGGTGCTGTGGGCCCTGGCCACGCACCTCCAGCCGGACCGCGACGTGTTCGTGGTCGACGGCCTGCCCGGCAGCCCGCTGGACCCGTCCTCCTCCCCCGAGGGCACCACGTCCCGGATGGCGCTGGACGCGACCCGCTCCCCCGGCTTCGACGGCGAGCGGATCCGTATCGCGCCGGAGCACCTCGCGGCGGCGCGCCGCCTGCTGGACATCCGCACGCGGCTTCCGGGGGCCGGCGCGCGGCCGGACGGCGCCGGACGGCGGACGGGTCTCCCCGGCCGGCCGGGCGATGACGACACGGAAGGGCCGGGCGGCGCCGGGCCGTCGGGCGGCACGGCGGGGCGTGCCTGCGGCGGGACACCATGCGGCTGATCGTCGGCATGACCGGGGCGACCGGAGCGATCCTCGGCATCCGGCTGCTGGAAACCCTGCGCCCGCTGGCCGGGGTGGAGACCCACCTCGTCCTCAGCCGCTGGGCACGCACCACGATCGAGCTGGAGACGGACCGTACGGCAGGGCAGGTGGCCGCGCTCGCCGACGTCGTGCACCGTCCGGGGGACCAGGCCGCCGCCGTGTCGTCGGGCTCGTTCCGGGCCGACGCCATGGTCGTCGTGCCGTGCAGCATGAAGACGCTCGCCGGGATCCGGGCCGGATACGCGGACGGGCTCATCGGGCGGGCCGCCGACGTCACGCTCAAGGAGCGCCGTCCGCTCGTGCTGGTGCCCCGCGAGACGCCGTTGCACGAGATCCACCTCGAGAACATGCTGGCCCTGGCCCGGATGGGCGTGGCCGTCGTCCCGCCGATGCCCGCCTTCTACGACCGCCCCGCCACCGTCACCGCTCTCGTCGACCACATCGTGGCCCGCGTCCTCGACCAGGTGGGGCTTCCCGGCCCGCCGGTCCCCCGGTGGGCCGGGAAGCCGGACGCGGCCGGCGGCCGGTGACCTGCCGCGCGGCTGCGGTCCGGGCCACGGCCGCCGACCGGGTACGGGCCGGACGGGCGCTCGTCACCCGGGCGCGGACCGGACGGAGCGGAGGAGCACGCGCCGCGCGTGGGCGACGAGCGCGCCGGCCGGCCGTGGGCGGGTCGCCGGTCCGCCCACGGCGGCGGGACGCGGACCGCCCGACGTCACACCCCGACCGCGCCGTCGATCCGTTCGCGGATCAGGTCGGCGTGTCCGTTGTGACGGGCGTACTCCTCGATCATGTGGATGAGCACCCAGCGCAGACAGACCGTGCCCCGCCAGGGGTCGTGGCCCTCGATGCCGAGGTGCGGGGCGTCGGCGACGAAGGCTTTCGCGAAGGCGACCTCGGCGTGCCAGGCCGCCCAGGACGCTGCGACGGCCTCGGGGCCGGCGCCGTCGAAGTCGCCCTCGGGGACCTCTGGGGAGGAGAAGCGCAGCTCGGCGTCGTACCCGGCGAGCACGGCACGGAACCAGCGTCGTTCCACGTCGGCGAGGTGCCGGACGAGGCCGAGCAGGGAGAGCGAGGACGGGGACACGGACCGCAGGGCCATCTCCTGCGGTCCCAGCCCGGAGCACTTCAGCTCCAGAGTGGCGCGCTGGGCGTCCAGCACGGCCACCAGCATGCTCCGCTCGTCACCGGTCGCGGGGCCGGCGAACCGGTGCTCGCTGCCGGTGCCGGTGAACAGTTCGATCCGCCGGTCGGGAATCTTCATGCCCTCATCCTGGCCTCCGGGCGGCCGTTCCCGGTACCCGCGGCGCACTTCCGGTACGTGGCGGTGGGCTCCCGGGACTCGAGCACGGGCCGGCATGGCGGGCGCGGCCCGGGCCGCCCGCGCCCGCCGCGCCTGCCGCACCCGCCGCCTCCCGGCCGGGTCCGGCCGGGAGGCGGCGGGGAGGCGTACGGCACGCTCCCGGCGGAGCGCCTCGCGGGGAGCGTGCCGCCGGACAGGCGGCCGGGGCGGCGCGCGTCCGGCAGGTGACCGCGTACGGCCCCGGACGCGGCGGACCGGGCTTTTCGTCCGGCGTGATCCGGGAACCCGGTCGTCCGCCCGGTTCACTCGACAGACAGGAGGCCATCGTGGCGGACGACCAGCACTCCCGGCAGGACCCCACCACCCGGCACCCCCGCCCCGACTTTCCCCAGCAGGACCAGGCGCACCCGGGCTGGACGGGGCCGATGGACCCGCCGCCCGACCACGGTGAGGAGACGTACCGGGGCTGCGGCCGCCTGGAAGGGCGCAAGGCGGTCGTCACGGGCGGGGACTCCGGTATCGGCCGCGCGGTGGCCCTGGCCTTCGCGCGTGAGGGCGCCGACGTGCTGTTCACCCACCTCGACGAGGAGGAGAGCGACGCACGGGAGACGGCGCGCCTGGTGGAGGGCGCGGGCCGCAAGGCCGTGGCCGTCTCCTGCGACATCCGGGAGGAGGACAACTGCCGCGCGCTGATCGACCGGGCCGTCGCGGAGTTCGGGCGCGTCGACGTCCTGGTGAACAACGCCGCCTACCAGATGGCGCAGCCGGACGGCATCGAGGCGATCCCGACCGAACAGTTCGACCGGGTGATGCGGACCAATCTCTACGGCATGTTCTGGCTGACCAAGTTCGCCCTGCCGCACATGCCCCGGGGCGGCAGCGTCATCAACACCACGTCGGTCCAGGCGTACCAGCCGAGCCCGCATCTGCTGGACTACGCGATGACGAAGGGCGCGATCGTCACCTTCACCCAGGGTCTGGCCCAGATGGTCGCCGGGCGCGGGATCCGCGTGAACGCGGTCGCGCCGGGTCCGGTGTGGACGCCGCTCATCCCCTCGACGCTGCCGGACACGGCGGAGTTCGGCAAGCAGAGCCCGCTGGGGCGGCCGGCCCAGCCGGCCGAGCTGGCCCCCGCGTACGTCTACCTCGCCTCGCAGGAGGCGAGCTTCGTCACCGCGGAGATCCTCAACGCGACCGGCGGAACGCCGCTGCCCTGACATGGGCTCCAGCCCTGACGCGCCCGGGCGTCCCGCAGGGGGGCGCCCGGGCGCGTCAGGCCGCCGCGGTGAAGCAGGCGGCGACGGCCGTGTCCATCCGTGTGTACAGGGCCAGGCGGGGGTAGGCCGCGTCCGCGCGCTCCCCCAGCAGACGCCGCAGCGGGGCGCTCCGGGTGACGACGGACATCGACACGCCGTGGCGGCTGCACAGCTGATGGGCGCGGAGCACGGCGCTGACCGTGGCGTCGCTCGCGGCCGGGTCGGTGAGGTCGACGACGACCGGGGTGGGCACATGCGCTTCGATCAGGTGGGTCATCCGGGTGGACAGCGCTGCCCGCCCGTCGATTCCCGGGTCCCGGTCCACCGTGATGACCAGAACACCGTGCTCCGTGGTGTGTGACAGCATCGCAGTCTCCGTTCCGAGGCCGTGCGGGATGGGTGCCCCGTGAACGTGCCCCGTCATGGATGTGCCATGCACCGGGTCCCGGTGGGACGAGGAGGTCGCGGTGAAGCGGCGGCGGCCGGCCTGTCCGCCGGCTCCCTCGCCCGCCGCCCGGGGAGGACCCCGTCAGGGGCGGGGGCCCGTCAGGGGCGGGGGCCCATGTCCGGGGCGGTGGGCGGCCGGCCGGTGAGGTCGGTGATCAGTTCGGTGCAGAGGTCGCGGAGTTTGAGGTTGCGGTGCTGGGAAGCGGTGCGCAGGATGCCGAAGGCCTCCTCGGCGGTGCAGCGCCGCCGGCCCATGACCACCCCGAGGGCCTGGTCGATGACGCTGCGCGACTGCATCGCGGTACGCATCTGGTCGGCGAACTCCCGGGTGTCGGAGAGGCGCTGGGCCAGTGCGATGCCGCCCGTGGCCTGCGCGGCCAGCGAGCGCAGGGCATCGAGGCCGATGTCCCTGAACGCGTGGGGCGGGCCGGCGTAGAGGTTGAGGGCGCCGGCGGTGCGGGTGCGGGCGGCGATCGGCAGGGAGAGGGAGGAGCGGATACCGCAGGCCGCGGCGTAGACGGGGTAGTCGCCCCAGCGGTCCTCGCGCAGCATGTCGTCGATGACGATTTCCTCTCCGGTGCGCAGGGCCCGCAGGCAGGGTCCGTCGTCCTGGCCGTACTGCTTCTCGTCCAGCTTCGGCGCCGGCGGGCCCGCGCTCACCACCGTCAGGGGCCTGCCGTCGCGTTCCAGGGTCACCCCGGTGCCTTCGACGTGGGACAGCTCCAGTGCGGCGTCGGCCAGGGTCTGCAGGAAGTCTTCCAGTGACTCGGTCTCGAGCAGCCACTGGGTGATCGGGGTGCTGCTGTCGTACGTATGGTCAGCGCTCACCGCACAGTCCTTCGCGGGGGACGGGGTTCTCGTCTCGTGGCCGGTCCGGCACGGACACCTCACCGATGTACCGATCTGCCCCTTATAAGCCACCCTACACAGAGGCGCACGCGGGGCGGCCCTCGATGGGGCCGGGGTCTACAGGACCGTCGGGACCGCTCCGGAGCCGCCGGCCAGACGGGCACGCCGGCCGTGGCGGCAGTGCACGATCCGGTCGCCCAGCCCGATGCCGTCGGCCGCGGTGAGGAACGCGTCCAGCGGCGAGCGCATGACCGTGTAGTCGCCGTAGTGCACGGGCAGGAGCAGGCGGGGGCCGAGGCGCCGCGCGAGCTCCGCTCCCTGCGCTCCGTCCATGGTGACCAGGAAGCCTCCGGGCAGCCGGGTGCCTCCCAGGTGGAGGACGGCCAGGTCGGCGGCCGGGAAGCGGTCGGCGATCTCGTCGAGGCCGTCGTACACCAGCGTGTCGCCCGAGAGGTACAGCCGCAGTGCCACCGGCCCCGCGACGGGACCGAATTCCAGCATGCTCCCCATCACCGGCGGCAGCAGACCGCGCAGCAGCCGGTGACCGGCGTGCCGGCCCGGCAGGGCGGTGACCTTCACCTGGACCCCGCCGCGCCGGAGCGTGAGCGCCTGCCAGGTACGCAGCCCCGCCGTGCGGTGGAAGCCGTGCACGACCTTGAGGCGGCGCGCGGCGTGCGGCGTGGTCAGGACCGGCACCGTGTGGTCCAGCCGTCGGCGGGTCCGGCGGTCCCAGTGGTCCCCGTGCAGGTGGGACAGGACGACTCCGTCGAGGCGGGGGAGCCCGTCCACGTCGAGGGCCGGTTCGGTCAGGCGCCGGCTCAGCAGGCCGTAACCGAGGTAGGCGTACTGCCCGCGGTGCAGGAAGTTGGGGTCGGTGAGCAGGGTGAGCGGGCCGTACCGCAGGAGGACGGTCGCGTTGCCGATGAAGTGGACGTCGAGCACACCGTCGCCGGCGTGCTCCGTGCTCCGTGTCATCGTGCTCCCCTCCGGGCGTCGGAGTGCCCGCGCCGGGCGCCGGACGAGCGCTACGGGCGGATGACGGCGCGGACGCAGCCGTCGGTCTTCTGCTTGAACAGGTCGTACGCCGTCGGTGCCTGGTCGAGGGGGACGCTGTGGGTGGCCAGGTGGGAGGTCCGCAGCTCACCGGCGGCCAGTCGCTCCAGCAGCATGGGGATGTACCGCTGGCCGTGCATCTGGGCCCCGCGCACGGTCAGTCCCTTGTTGATCACGGCGCCGAGCGGGAACTTGTCGACGGCACCGGCGAAGACGCCCAGGATGAAGACGGTGCCGGCCTTGCGGCAGGCGTGGATGGCCTGGCGTACGGCGGTGGGGCGGTCGGTGTGCAGGCGCAGCTGCTGTTTGGCCTGGTCGTACAGGTACATCGGGCCGTCGCTGTGGGCCTCCATGCCGACGGCCTCGATGCACACGTCCGGGCCGCGTCCGCCGGTGCGTTCGCGCAGCTCGGCGGCGACGTCCGTGGCCGTGTAGTCGATGGTCTCGCAGCCCGCGTACCGCTCGGCCATGGCCAGCCGCTCGGGGATGCGGTCGATGGCGACGACCCGTTCCGCGCCGAGCAGGCTCGCCGCCCGGGCCGCCATCTGCCCCACGGCGCCGCAGCCCCAGACGGCGACGACGTCGCCGGGTTTCACCCCGGCGAGGTCGGCGCCCATCCATCCGGTGGGCACCGAGTCGGAGACGAACAGGGCGCTGACGTCGTCGATCCCGTCGGGGACGCGGAAGGCGCCGTAGTCGGCGAAGGGGACGCGGACGTACTCGGCGTGGCTGCCGCGCAGGCCGCCCATGGCGTGGGAGTAGCCGAAGATGCCGGCCGTCTCGTAGCCGAACAGGGCCTGGCCGATGCCGGGGTTGGTGTTGGTGTTGTCGCACAGGGACCACAGGTCGTTCGCGCAGTACCAGCAGCGTCCGCAGCCCACGAACGAGCAGACGACGACCCGGTCGCCCACCCGGTGGCGGCGCACGCCGGGACCGGTCTCCACGACCTCCCCGACGAACTCGTGCCCGATCACGTCCCCGGCGCGCATCGCCGGGATGTATCCGCCGATGAGGTGCAGGTCGGAGCCGCAGGTCGTGCCCGCGACGAGCCGCACGATCATGTCCTGGTCGTTGCGCAGTTCCGGGTCGGGGACGTTCTCGACGGACAGCTTGTTCACGCCCTGCCAGCACAGCGCCTTCACAGCACTCCCTCCCCACCGGAACGGCGGTCGAGCAGCCCGATCAGCTTGCCGGCCGGGGTCGGCCGGGTCGTCGGCGGCGCGTCGGGGCGCAGCACTTCCCCGGCCTCCAGGAGGGCCTTGGCCTCGCGCAGCGCGAGCCGGAGTTCCTGGCGGGGGTCCTCGCCGGCCAGCCGTGCGGGCAGCGAGGAGGACGTGCCCTCCGGCGCCGGCCCGGCCGGCCGCACGGCCAGCTCCGTGCCGCGGTCGCCGGGTGCCGGCCGGATCCGTACGTCCACCGAGTCCCCGAACCGGTCCAGCGGCGGGGGCGGCTTCTCCTCCGTCCCCACCTCCGCGACCGGCCGGTTGACCGTCACGGTCAGCCACCGGCCGTCCGGCCGGCCGCCGGGGCGGGAACCGGACCTGGCCCGCCACGCCGCCGCGACGCCCGCCGCGCCGACGAGCGGCACCATCCACACCGTCTTCCTCATACGACCGTCTCCGCTCCGGCGCGTGACCTCGCGCGTGACCATGACCGTCCCGCGCCGGGTTTCCGCGACCGGCGGGGCCAAACGACGGCCGGACGCCGAACCGGGCACCGCCTGATCCGCACCTCGCCGACGACGGCACCGGTACCCCGGGAACGCGTGGAACCGGCGCCGGGGAGAACCGGCCCGACCACGGACCCCGGCCGGTGGAGCCATGCGGACGCCACCACCGGCCGGGAGCGGATCACGCGGGCCGGGCTGACGGCCGGGCGGGAGGAGTCCGTGCCGGAGGGCGACGGCGGTCATGCCCCGCTCTACGCGACCCGCATCTCCACGAGCGGTTCGAGCCGGGCGGCCCACTCCGGGTACATCGCCGTCTTCCGCTCGTGCAGCGCCATGATCCTGCCGCCGGGCTCCGGGGCCATGTCGTCGGAGAGGTCGGGGCCGATGGCGACCCTGGACGCCGTCTTACACCGTCTTCGCGCGGCACGGCTACGCGCAGGCGTGCGTGCGGGAGATCGCGGAGGAGGCGCGCGTCGCCAAACCGGCCGTCTACCGCCACCTGAGCGACAAGGAGACCCTCTTCCGTCACGCCGTCGAGGCGGCGGCCGACGCCCTGATGGCGGAGAACCTCTCGGTCATCGGGCGGCTGCGCGACCGGGACCGGGACGATGACCTGCGGGCGGTGCTCGCGGACACCGCCCAGCGGCTGCCGCGGATCTGCAACGGCGAACGCGCCCGCGCCCTGCGCTGGTTGACCTACGCCCAGGTGGGCGGGTTCCCCGACCTGGTCGAGACCGTGCAGGAGCGCACCGCTCCCGCGCGGCGCTCGCCGACCGGCTGGCCCGCCTCTCGCTCGCCGGGCGCCTGCGCCCGTGCGACCCGGAGCAGGCGGCCGAGCACTTCCTCGCCTTGCTCACCGGCCCCTTGGAGGCCCGCTCCGGGCTGGGCACCCGGCGCCTCCCCGCCGCCGAGCTGCGCGGCCCGGCGGACGCGGCCGTGGACACCTTCCTGCGTGCGTACGGCAGCGAACGAGCGGCCGGGACCGCGGCCCGCGGCGGCGGAGAGTCACGCCCCGGGGCCTGTCGTCCGGACCCGGCCGCGGGGTGCCGGCGGTCCCCGCCGGCACCGGTGGGCGGGGGTGCGGGCCGTGACGGCGGGTGGAGCGTCCACCCGCAGACCGGCGGCTGATCACCGGCGGTACCGTGGGCCGCGTGATCGATGAAGGAGCGCTGCGCCCCCAGTCCCTGATGCTGACGTTCCTGGGCGACCAGGTGCTCGGGCGCGACGTGTGCGTGTACTCCGGCAGCGTCATCGACGTCTTCGCCCGCGTGGGCATCGGTGAGCAGGCGACCCGCTCGACGCTCACCCGCATGGTCAACCGCGGCCTGCTGCGCCGTCAGCGCGAGGGCCGCCGGATGTACTTCGGGCTGACCGAGCGCTCGGCGGCCGTGCTGCGCGACGGGGAGCGGCGCGTCTGGCACACCGGCGCCGTCAACCGGCACTGGGACGGCACCTGGACCCTGCTGGGCTTCTCCCTGCCGGAGTCCTGGCAGCGCCAGCGTCACGACCTGCGCTCCCAGCTGGCCTGGAGCGGGTTCGGCCCGCTGTTCAACGGTCTGTGGATCGCCCCCGGCGAGGTCGACGTGTCGGCGCTGGTGGCCGAGCTGGGCCTGTCCGCCCACGTGAAGGTGTTCCGCGCGCACGCCGACGCCGGCACGGACATCGGCGCCATGATCGAGGAGACCTGGGAGCTCGGCGAACTGGCGGCCCGCTACGAGGCGTTCGTACGGCGCTGGCAGCCGTGGGAGACGCGGGTGCCGCAGGACGCGGACGACGCGCTGCCCCTGCGGCTGCGGGCGCAGGCCGAGTGGCTGCGGATCATCCGCGGCGATCCCCGGCTCCCGGTGGAGCATCTGCCGGACGACTGGCCGGCGCAGCGGGCGGAGCGGACGTTCCGCGCGGTGTACGAGCGGCTGACCCCGCTCGCGGAGTCCGCCGCGGAGCGGCTGCTCGACCTGGTACCGGTGCGGGACGACCCGGCGTAGCGCCCCGGCGCAGCGCCCCGGCGGGAACCGCCGCGCGGCAGCAGCCGGAACAGGCCCTCTCCCTTGATGTTGTGCAAATGATTGACGGCCGATCAATCAATGCCTAACTTCACCGTGGCACCGGTGCGGTCCCCCACCGGTGGCGCCCCACGGCAACAGGGAGCTCACCGTGCAGCCATCCCGTACGTCCGCCCGTCCCCCCTCGCCCTCCCCGGAGATCCGGCAGTTGCGCCGCGTGGCCCTGTCCGGACTGCTCGGCACCGCCGTCGAGTTCTACGACTTCCTCGTCTACGGCACCGTCGCCGCCCTCGTCTTCGGCGACCTGTTCTTCCCCGAGGCCGACCCCGCGGTCGGCACCGTCGCCGCCTTCGGCACCTTCGCCGCGGGCTATGTGGCCCGCCCGCTGGGCGGCATCGTCTTCGGCCACTTCGGCGACCGGATCGGCCGCAAGTCGATGATGCTGCTGACCATGGCCCTGATGGGCTGCGGCAGCTTCCTCATCGGCCTGCTGCCGACCTACGACGCCATCGGCGTGTGGGCGCCGGTGCTGCTCGTCGCCCTGCGGGTCGTCCAGGGCGTGGCCATCGGCGGCGAGTGGGGCGGCGCGACCCTGATGGTCGTCGAGCACGCCGAACGCACCCAGGGCTCCCGGCGCGGCCTGTGGTCCGGCTTCACCCAGCTGGGCGCCCCGCTCGGCTCGGTCCTGTCCGCCGGAGTGGTCACCGTCGTCTCCGCGCTCCCCGACGAGGAGTTCCGCTCCTGGGGCTGGCGCGTCCCGTTCCTGCTCAGCGTCGTCCTGCTGGCCGTCGGCCTGTTCGTCCGTCTGAAGGTCGCCGAGAGCCCGCTGTTCGCCCAGGCGAAGCGGGAGCCCGCGGCGAGGCCGCCGGTCGTGGAGGTGCTGCGGCGGCCGAAGCCGGTGCTGCTGGCCGCCTGCGTGGGCATCGGCGCGTTCACGGCGCAGTCGCTGCTGACCGGTTTCATGATCTCGTACGCCGTCGACCGGGGTTACAGCCGTCCGCAGGTGCTCACCGCCGTCACCGTCGCCTCCTGCGTGGCGCTGGCGGTGCTGCCCGCCGCCTCCGCGCTGTCGGACCGGGCCGGCCGCCGCCCCGTCGTGCTCGCCGGGGCCGTCGCCTGTGCCGCGCTCGCCTTCCCGGTGCTCGCCCTGGTGGACTCCGGCTCCCTCGGCCTGCTGATCCTCGCGCTCGCGCTCGGCCACGGGGTCGCCCAGTCCACGATGTACGGCCCGCTCGGCGCGCTGCTCACCGAGCTGTTCGGCACCCGGGTCCGCTACACCGGCGCCTCCCTCGGCTACCAGGCCGCGACCCTGATCGGCGCCGGGTTCTCCCCGATGATCGCCGGCAGCCTCGTCGCCGCCCACGGCGGCGGCAGCACCCCCGTCTCCCTGCTGCTGTGCGCGGGCGCGGCGGTCACCGCGCTCACCGTGTGGCGGCTGCGCGAGACCCACACCGACGCCCTGGACTCCTCCGCGGCCCCCGCCGCCTCCCTCGCACCGGAAGGAACCTCGCGGTGAAGGTCCGTCTCACCCTGCTGACCGTGGCGCTGTGCGCCGCGACCGCGCTCCCCGCGCAGGCCGCCCCGCACGACGCCCGCCTGGAGGGCCGGCTCCCCTCCGGCGCCCACTACGTGATGGACGTACCCGCCTCCTGGAACGGCACCGTCCTGCTCTACAGCCACGGTTACACCGCCCCCGGCGCGCCCAACCCGGCCCGCAACGCGCCGGACGCGGTCACCCGGGACATGCTGCTCCGGGAGGGCTACGCGCTGATCGGGTCCTCCTACGCGACGACCGGCTGGGCCGTCACCGAGGCCGTGCCCGACCAGCTCGCGACGCTGGAGGCGTTCACCGGCAGGTTCGGCCCGGCCCGGCGGACGCTCGCCTGGGGCACCTCCTACGGCGGGTTCGTCACGACGGTGCTCGCCGAACGGCACGCCGGCCGCTTCGACGGCTCCCTGTCCCTGTGCGGACTCGTCCAGGGCGGCGTCGCCAACTGGAACAGCACCCTGGACGCCACGTTCGCGCTGAAAACCCTGCTGGCCCCGGACTCCGGCATCGCGCTGACCGGTTTCACCGGCCGGGCGGCGGCACAGAGCGCCGCGCGCGAACTCACCGCCGAGTCCGACGCCGCCCAGCGGACCCCCGGGGGCCGCGCCCGCATCGCGCTCGCCGCCGCCCTGCACCACATCCCCGGCCACAACGACCCCGCCCAGACCGAGCCGGCCCCCGACGACCCGACCGGCCGGCAGGCAGGCCAGTACGCGGCCGTCAGAGCACTGCGGCAAGGGCCCGCCTTCGACTGGCGGCAGGAGGCGGAGAGCCGGGCGGGCGGCAACCCGTCCTGGAACACGGGTGTCGACTACACCGCCCTGCTCCACCGGTCACCGCTGTACAAGGAGGTGACCGAGCTCTACAAGGGGGCGGGCCTCTCCCTGAGCGCCGACCTCACGGCGCTCAACCGCGCGCCCCGTGTCTCCGCCGACCCCGCGGCCGTACGGTGGATGCGGCACACCAGCGTCCTCACCGGCCGGCTCACCGACCCTCAGCTGTCCGTCCACACCACCGGGGACGCGCTGATCCCGGTGGCGGCCGAGAGCGCCTACCGGCGGGCCGCCACGGCGGCCGGCTCCGGGCCCCTGCTCGCCCGGGCCTACGTCCGCGCCCCGGGCCACTGCACGTTCACCCCGGGCGAGACGGCCGGCGCCCTGCACGCCCTGGAACACCGGCTGGACACCGGCCGCTGGGACGTCTCGCCGGCCTCGCTCGACTCCCGCGCCCGGCAGGCGGATCCGGCGGGCGAGGCCCGCTACACCGCGTACCGGCCCGCGGCCCACCCCCGGCCGTACGACCTCGCCCACCCGGGGGACGCCCGGCCGTGAGGAACCGGCCGAAGCGAGCGCTGCCGCATCACCCAGGTCGAGCGCAGCAGGGAAGCGCCGAACTTCATCTCGAACGTGCCGACGGTCCGTCCTTCCGCGTCCGTCACGTCGTAACCGGCCCCGAGATCGACGATGTTGCGCGCCTTGAAGCCGAACCGGGCCTGTTTCTCCGTGTGGTCGGTGTAGAAGGTCACCTGTTCCCTCATCGCCAGGCGTTTTTGCCGGGCGAAGGCGACGACCTCCCCGTCGGAGCCGTCGGGCCCGGCCGTGGTCACCACGTACCGGTCGACCGCGAGGGCGATCTCCCGCTTCACATGGAAGCGGTCTTGACGACACCGGCGTCACCGCGTCGTGAACGCTCCGCCGTCGACGTGGATGGTCTGCCCGGTGATGTGCCGGGCGCCGGGTGAGGCCAGGAAGCAGGCCCTCCGGCGGCGCGCCGCCCGCGAAGAGCACTGAACCGGACGGCGCGGCCGCGTACTTCGGGGTTTCATCGCCCTGAGCCCACGCGTGACGACGCCGGGGTGCCTTGTGGCACCCCGGCGTGGTGTCGGGGGCGAGGAGAGCGGAGGGACTGGTTCATCGAAAGGGAAGAAGAAGGAAGTCCGTCCATGGCCTCGCCGCAGGGCGACAGTAGCAGTCAGGCGGGGATCAAGTCGCGCAGGTTTTCGGGGGTGACGACCCGGGAGTGCGGGTGCAGCCCGTCCGGGCGTTCCAGGCCGATGTAGGTGACGGGGCCGTCCGGGACCGTGGTGCCGTCCCACAGAGTGGTGGCCGTGGCCCGGTCGGCCATCAGGTCCACGAGGTACCGGACCGTGAGGTGGTCCCGCTCGACGATGCCGCGCAGCAGCGTCGCGACCGTCACCCGGTTCTCCTCCACGCGGTTGGCGCTCGGGGTGCCCCGGAGGTACAGGTGGAGCCACTTGGCGCGCCAGCGGCCGTCGCTCCCCCGCTGGAAGGCGAGCGGCAGCGCGACCCTGCCGGGGCCGCGCAGTTCCGACTTCATGCGCACGGTACGCGGCTCGAAGGGGCGGCCCCGCTGCTCGGTGTCGCGCAGCATGAAGCCGAAGAACGACTCCTCGGCCTCCTCGAAGCCCTCTCCCGCGTAGATGTTGACCTGCGGGACGACGAAGGTGCCGCGCACGGCGTCCAGACACAGGTCGATGAACTCCGAGGCGCCGTCGGGCGCCTCCGTGAGGTCGCCGGAGTGCCGGCCGCCGACCTCCTTCAGGGAGGTGTACGACAGCCAGGAGACGGTCTGATACGAGGCGTCCAGCAGCAGCGCCGACAGGTCGTAGTCGGTGCGGCGCGCCGCCTGCTTCCAGTGGACGAAGAACCGCAGCAGTTCGCCGCCGACGGGCGTCAGGGAGCCGCGGGGCAGCACGCCGAGGCCGGCGGCCGTCGCCCTGCCGCTGAGCGGAAGGGCGACGTCGAGGACGTCCGGGCCGATCAGCAGGTGCCCCGGCTCCGGGAGGCGGCGGCGTATCTCGGCGTCCATCGTGGCGATCAGGCGCTCGCGCTCCGGCGCCGGCACGGGCGGGCGGGTGTCGTCGGTGACCCGGGCGCGGCCGAGGCGGTTGACGAAGACGCGGCTCTCGCCGGTCTCCCGTGCGCGGTTGTGGAGGTGCTCGCGGACCGACAGCAGGACCCGGCCGGAGACCTGCGCGACGATCTGTTCGGCGGCGGCCGCGACGGCGTCGCGCTCGTCCTGGGCGGTGCACGCGCGCAGCAGGCGGTCCAGGGAGCGGAACAGCTTGCCGGGGGCGGCCGTCAGCAGCCGCGCGGCCCCGGTGACGTCGTGCGCGCCGAGGAGTTCCTCGACGCGGCTGTCGAGGGACCGGGCCTCCTTCTCGCCCCGGGCCACGGCGAACACGTCCGCGGCGTGCGGCCAGCGTGGGTGCTCGTGCGGGTGGAGGCGTTCGCCGAGGCGCTTGAACGCCTCGCGGTGCGCGGTGACGTCGGCGAGCTTGGCGGGGGCCGCCGCCACCACGGCGTCCAGTCCGGCGAGCAGGATACGGCGGACCGGCCGGGGCAGCGAGCGGAACCGGGTGGGTTCGACGAGGGTGACGTCGCCACCCGACAGGGCGCAGGCCAGGCGGAGCACGTCGGTGACGGTGTCCAGGAGGGGGTCCGCGCCGGCGTCGAGGCGGGCGAGGTTGACGACGGCGCGGTTCTCGCGGACCGGGATCGTCTCGGGCTGAGGGCCGTCGGCGCAGTGCCCGGCGAGGACGGACAGGTCGCGCAGGCCCTCCTCGCCCAGCGGGGTGGTGCTGCCCGCCAGGGCCAGGTACAGGGCGGTGATCTCCTCCTCCGGGGCGCCGCCCAGGTGCAGGACGGTCATCCGGTCGCCCGCGGCGGCGATCAGTTCGTCGTGGGCGGCGAGCATCTCCTCGTAGGTGTGCCGGTAGGTGCCGTACGACGGGAGGGTCAGCAGGTCGACCACACCGGTGCGGAGCTGGGCGAGCGTGCTCTCGCGCGCGGTGTCGTCGGCGAGCGCCCCGGCGATGCACCACATCCAGAAGTCGAACGTGTCCGGGACGTTGGCCGGGAAGTCGATGAAGTAGACGTTGTGCCGGACGTGGTCGCCGGCCATCTCGCGGACGGTGTCCAGTGTGCGCGCGGCGGTGTCGACGACCGTCGCCTCGGACAGACCCGACAGGTGCTCCAGCACGGCCGCGGAGAGTTTGAAGCCCACGGACATCAGCGCAGCGTCGAACCGGCGTGCCGCGACGTCGCCTTGCCCGGCGGGTCCGGTGGGGGCGGGGAGGCGATGGGTGTGCCGGATGACCAGGGGTTCGAGACGGTGGGGCATCCGGGGATGATCGCAGAACGGTGCGCGGTGACGCATTCGGGTTTTCGGGCACGGGGTTTCGGTGGGCTTGCGCACGGCGGGCGGGCTCCGCTGCCGGGTACACGCTCGAACAGCAGCGTGGTGACCTGCCCGTGGCGGGGAAGAGGCCGGCGAGGGTCCCTCGGCCGACCGCCACGACGAGCAGGTCGTGGCGGGCCGGAACCGAACGTCGAGCGCGGCTTCCCGGTGCAGCACGGGCAGACGCGCGGGTTCACGGAAGCGCGGAATCGCGGACGAACGGTGGGGCCCGCGCGCTCATGCCGGTTACTTCGGGGCGCGGTTGAACAGCGACGTGGACCAGCGGTAGCCGAGCGCGATCAGGCCGATGCACCAGGCGATCGCGATCCATCCGTTGTCGCCGATCCCGGTGCCGAGGAGCAGGCCGCGCAGGGTCTCGATGGCGGGGGTGAAGGGCTGGTACTCGGCGATGGGCTGGAACCAGCCCGGCATCGTGTCGGCAGGGATGAAGGCGCTGGAGACGAGCGGCAGGAGGATCAGCGGCATGGCCATGTTGCCGGCCGCCTCGGGGTTCGGGCCGGCCAGTCCCATGCCGACGGCGATCCAGGTGAGCGCCAGGGCGAACAGCGTGATCAGCCCGAACGCCGCGAGCCACTCCAGGGCGGTGGCGTCGGTGGAGCGGAAGCCGATGGCCACCCCGACGGCGCCGACGAGGACCACGCTCATCACACACTGCACCACGCTGCCGACGACGTGCCCGATGAGCAGGGAGCCTCGGTGGATGGCCAGGGTGCGGAAGCGGGCGATGAGACCCTCGGTCATGTCCATGGAGACGGACACCGCGGCACCGATCGTGGTGGAGCCGACGGTCATCAGCAGCAGGCCGGGGACGAGGTAGGCGACGTACTCGGAGCGGTCCGCCCCGCCGCCACCGATGCCCGCGCTCATCACGTCGCCGAAGATGTAGACGAACAGCAGCAACAGCATGACCGGCGTGAGCAGCAGGTTCAGCGTCCCGGACGGGTAGCGCCTGGCGTGCAGGAGGTTGCGGCGCAGCATCGTGGACGAGTCGCGCAGGGCGAGGGAGAGGGAGCTCATCGCAGGGCCTCCTT
>NZ_JBEXTV010000048.1:0-64751 GCF_040628835.1 Streptomyces sp. NPDC006134
CCGGGCCCGGGGGCGGGCGGTTACGCCCCGGCCGCGGGCCCGCCCCCGCCCCGTACCTGGCCGCCCCCCGGGGGCCCCGCGTGGAGGGGCCCCGGAGGGCGGCGTTTCGGCCAACGGCCGTGACGCATATGCCGGGAGACTGGCCGGAAAGACGTGGTGACAGTGATTCAGCAGTGAACATACTCGACTCCTAGGGCGACTTACGTCACGCGACAGCGCCCTCACGCACCGCACACGAGCCGCACGGAAGCGAAGCCCGGCCGACCGACGAGCGAGCGACGAGCTCTGCGACGGGGGAGGGGAGACGTGCACGACGAGTTCCTGTGCCATGTCACCGCGTACGGGGTCTGCGGCGGCCGGCGCGTCGGCGTCCCTTTGGGGACCTACCGGGCGCCCACGCTCGCCCTCGCGCTGTGGTGGCTGCGCGACCGCGCCTCGTGGATCGCCGAGCGGCTCGACCCGCAGCCCGGCACCGCGCCCCTCCCGCCCGGCGCCCTCGTCCCGGTCGCCGACACCGTGCCCGACGTGCCCGCCGTGCTGCGGGCCTGGTGCGGTGACGTGGCCCGGCAGGAGCTGGTGGCCGACGAGCTGGCCGCCGGACGGCTGGTGCGCATCGCCGTCAGCGACGACACGACCGAGTACGAGCTGCTCGCCGAGTCCGTGGACGCCCTGCGCATGCAGCGGACCGTCGCGCCGCTGGCCGTTCCCGTCTCCTGACGCCGCTCGCCGCCCGTCGCCCGCCGCACAGGCGCACACGTGCGCGAATCGGTAGAATCCTGGCATGTCCGAGCGGCCGGTCGCGCCGACCGCGCCCGTCCTCGTCCTGGAGACCGACACCGGCTCCACCCTGATGAGTCCGGGCCACGACTACCACGTCGGGCGCGACCCGTTGAACGACATCGTCCTCGACGATGAGCGGGTCTCGTGGCACCACGCGGTGCTGCGGCCCGGGGACGGCCACTGGACACTCCAGGACGAGCACAGCACCAACGGCACCTACGCCGACGGCCACCGCGTCCACGCCTGGGACGTCGGCCCCGGCAGTGTCCTCCGCTTCGGCAGCCCCTCCGACGGCCCCCGCGCCGTCCTCGTGGGCCGCCCCGCCTCACGGCGCCCCTCGGCCGTCTCGATGCCCGCCCTGACCGGCACCTTCCGGCAGCCCACCAGCGTCCGCCCGCTGCCCGCCCGCACCGTCCGCATCGGCCGCGCCGCCGGCAACGACCTCGTCGTCGACGACCTGGTCGTCTCCCGCCGCCACGCCGAACTGCGCGCCCTGCCCGACGGGACGTACGAGATCGCCGACCTCGGCAGCCACAACGGCACCTACCTCAACGGCCGGCGCGTCACCCGCGCCCCGGTCGGCCCCGGGGACGTCGTCGGCATCGGCCACTCGGCGTTCTGCCTGGCCGGCGACGAGCTCCAGGAGTACGTCGACACCGGCGAGGTCTCCCTCGACGTACAGGACCTCACCGTCACCGTCGACCGGGGCCGCAGGACGCTGCTCGACCACGTCTCCTTCCCGGTGGGGGAGAAGTGCCTGCTCGCGGTGGTCGGCCCGAGCGGCGCCGGGAAGTCCACGCTCCTGGGCGCCCTCACCGGGCAGCGGCCCGCCGGCCACGGCACCGTCCTCTACGACGGCCGTGACCTCTACCGCGACTACGCCGAGCTGCGCCAGCGCATCGGCCTGGTCCCGCAGGACGACATCCTGCACGCCCAGCTCACCGTGCGCGCCGCCCTGACCTACGCCGCCGAACTGCGCTTCCCGCAGGACACCGCCAAGGCGGAACGCCGGGCCCGGGTGGAGGAGGTCATCCGCGAACTCGGCCTGGAACAGCGGGCCGGGCAGCACGTGCACAGCCTCTCCGGTGGACAGCGCAAGCGGGTCAGCGTGGCCCTGGAACTGCTGACCAAGCCGTCGCTGCTCTTCCTCGACGAGCCGACCTCCGGCCTCGACCCCGGCATGGACCGCTCCGTGATGCACATGCTGCGCGGCCTCGCCGACGACGGCCGGACCGTCATCGTCGTCACCCACAGCGTCCTCAGCCTCGACGTGTGCGACCGGCTCCTCGTCCTCGCGCCCGGCGGCACCGTGGCGTACTACGGGCCGCCCGAGGACGCGCTGCCCTTCTTCGGCTTCACCCGGTGGCCGGAGGCGTTCGAGGCGTTCGAAGGCGACCGCGACCGGGACTGGGCGGGGGAGTTCCGGGCCTCGCCCCTGCACCGCCGGTACGTCGCCGACGCCACCGCGCAGCCCAGGCGGCCCCGCGCCGGCCCGGTCGCCCTCACCCCGCCGCCCCGGCCGCGCGGCCGAGGCGCCCAGTTCGGCACGCTGGTGCGCCGCTACACGGCCGCGGTCGCCGCCGACCGCGCGTTTCTCGCCATCATGGTCGCCCTGCCGTTCGTGATGGGCGCCATGGCCCGCGCCCTGGCCGGCGGCCGGCTGACGCGGGAGACGGCGATGAACACGCTGCTGATCCTCTGCGTCGGCGCCGTGCTCACCGGCGCCGCCAACGCCGTACGGGAACTGGTCAAGGAACGCGCGATCTACCGGCGGGAGAGGGCCGTGGGCCTGTCCAGATCCGCGTACCTGACGTCCAAGGTGGCGGTGCTCGGCACGGTCACCGTGCTCCAGGCCGTGGTGCTGACCCTGGTCGCCCTCCTGGGCGTCGGCCTGAACGCGCCGCGCGGCCGGGGCGTGCTGCTGCCCCCGCTCGTGGAGGTCACGGTCGCGGTCGCCCTGCTCGCCTTCACCGCGATGACGCTCGGCCTGCTGGTCTCCGCCCTGGTGCGCAAGGAGGAGGTGACGATGCCGCTGCTGGTGCTGCTCGCCATCGTCCAGGTCGTCTTCTGCGGCGCCCTGCTCCCGCTGCACGGCGTGCCCGGCCTGGAACAGCTGTCCTGGCTGGTGCCCGCCCGGTGGGCGCTCGGCGCGATGGCCGGCACGATCGGACTGTCCCGGATCGTGCCCGGGAAGCCGACCGCCGACCCGCTGTTCGCGCACGCGGCGGACGTGTGGCTGCTCGACGTCGGCATGCTGCTCGTGCTGTCGGCCCTCTTCGGCCTCGCCGTCTCCCGGCTGCTGCGCCGGCACGAACCCGCCGTGATGCGGAAGGAGCCGCGGCGGTGGACGCGGAAGGAAGACACCGCCCCATGACGACCACGCCCCCCGGCTTCCTGCCCACCCACGTCGTCCCCCCGCACGGCATGCCCGCCTGGGAGGCCCCCGACCCCGCCCGGCCCACCGTGGCCCTCGACGCGCTGCTGCCTGTACGGCTCGCCGAGCGGCGCGGCGACTGGGCACACGTGGTGTGCTCCAACGGCTGGTCGGCCTGGGTGGACGGCCGCCTCCTGGTCGCCGTACCGCAGGACCCGCCCGCCACCGGCGGCCCGCAGGCCGGTATCGACGACCCGCGCCCCCTGCTCGACCGCGCCGCACAGGCCCTGGCCCGCTACCGCGCCGCCGTCGAGGACCTCGCGGACGGCAGCCTCGACGGCGAGGGCTTCGGCCACCTCACCCGCGGCCTGCGCATCGGCGTCGTCGTCGACGGGGAGTCGGTGTGGCTGTACGACACCGAGCGGGAGCGATGGGTGTACGGCGACGGCACGCGGCTGAGCGCCTACGCCGCCGACGCCGCCCCCGCCGACGGGCCGGGCCACGCCCCCACCCGGGTCGTGACACCCGGCGGCGGCCCCTGATGCCCCGCGACACCAGCCTGTTCGCGGGCCGGCCCACCGACCTGATCGGGCGGCAGGTCGCCGGCTACCGCATCGAGCAGGAGATCGGCCGCGGCGGCATGGCCGTCGTCTACCGGGCCCGGGACCTGCGCCTGGAACGCACCGTCGCCCTCAAACTGCTCGCCCCGGAACTCGCCCGCAACGACACCTTCCGCCGCCGCTTCACCCACGAGTCCCGGGTCGCCGCCGCCCTCGACCACCCGCACATCGTGCCGGTCTTCGAAGCCGGCGAGACGGACGGCGTGCTGTACATCGCCATGCGGTACGTCCCCGGCAGCGACCTGCGCCACCTCCTGGACCGCACGGGCCCGCTGCCCTGCGCCACCGCCCTGCGCATCGCCGCGCAGGTCGCCTCCGCGCTGGACGCGGCCCACGAGCACGGGCTGGTCCACCGGGACGTCAAACCCGGCAACGTCCTGGTGGCCCGCGGCACCGGCCCCGACCACCCCGAGCACGTGTACCTGACGGACTTCGGCCTGACCAAGAAGTCGCTGTCGCTCACCGGCTTCACCACGGCCGGCCAGTTCGTCGGCACCCTCGACTACGTGGCCCCCGAGCAGATCTCCGGCCGCCCCGTCGACGGCCGCTGCGACGTCTACGCCCTGGCCTGCGTCGTCTACGAGACCCTCGCCGGCCGTCCGCCGTACCGCCGGGAGGACGACATGGCCCTGCTGTGGGCCCACCAGTACGACGACCCACCGCCCCTCACCGCGGCCCGCCCCGATCTCGCCCCGCAGACCGACACCGTCTTCGCCCGCGCCCTGGCCAAGCACCCCGACGACCGCCACGACTCCTGCCTCGCCTTCGTCACCGCCCTGCGCGCCGCGGTCCGCGCCGCCCCCGGCGACGGCGCGGCGCACGGGCATCCGCCGACCCGTGGGGTGGACCCGAGGGGCGAGGCCGGGGCGGACCGGCGCCCGCAGCCGCCCCCGCGCTGGGCCCGGCCGGTGTTCCGGCCCCGCCCCTGAGAGCCCCGAACGGAAGGGGAGCCCGGTCAGGGGCTTCTGACGGATCTCCGTGGCGTCGCGACGCCCGGCACGCTCCCCCAGAGGGGGCACCCCCACTCGCCGCACGGGGCGGAGGGCCAGGTGGCTCCGCCACATGACCCTCCGCCCCGCACACCGAGAGCACGCACCGAACGCCGCTCCTTCTTCCACGGAGGTCCGTCAGAAGCCCCCTAGCCGCGCCCGCCGGCCCACTCGGCGACGAGGGCGCGAAACGCCTCCGGGTCGCCGACGACCTCCTCCACGCGGTCCGGCCGCCGGTACAGGCCGTAGTAGCGGGCGCCGATGACATCGGGGTCCGTCACCTCGTCGCCGGGGGTGATCGCGGAGGCGATCGTCACCGTCGCCGCGTGGATCCCCTGGGGGCGCAGCTCGGCGTGCAGGGCGTGGGCCCAGTTGCGCAGCCCCGCCATGGCCAGCCCCACGTTGGCCAGGAACGGCGCGGCGACCGTGGAGGACACGCCGGTGGTCAGCAGCAGCGTCCCCGCGCCGCGGGCGCGCATCTGCGGCAGCACCTGCCCCACGGCCGCCACCGCGCCCAGCACATGCAGGTCGAACTGCGCGGCGGCGGACGCGACCGTGGTCTGCGCGGCGTGGGTGATCGGCCCGGTCGGGCTGGGGCTGTACTCCAGGACGTCGATCGGCCCCAGCGTCTCCCCGGCCCCGGCGAGGGCGGCGGCCAGCGCGTCACGGTCACGGATGTCGGCGGGGAACGCCGCGGCGGTGACGCCCAGCCCGGTCAGCTCGCCCACCAGGGCGTCCAGGGTGTCCTTGTTCCGGGCGACCAGCCCGACCCGGAAGCCGTGGCGGCCGAACGCCCTGGCCACGCCCATCCCCAGCCCTGGTCCGGCACCGACAACGACGAGTGTCTTCGCCTCCACGACGTTCCTTCCGTTCACAACGGCCGCGCCGGGCACGGCCGCGACCCGCCGTCAGGTGGTTACTCTTTTTTCGTAGCAGCATGATTTGTCACCGCCCGGACGGTGACAAGACGGCACATTCATGTCGGTGACGCACACGGAGGTAACCCTTGACGACCCGCAGGAGCGCCTCGACGGCCGGGCGGCACCCCGACGACACGCCCCACCCGCAGGCCGGTCCCGACGACCGCGAGACGGAGGAAGAGGTGTGCCGGCAGGTGCTGCGGATCCTCGCCCTGATCGGCGACAAGTGGAGCATCCTGGTCATCGGGCAACTCCGGGACCGCACCCTCCGCTTCAGCGAGCTGCACCGCGCGGTCACCGGGATCTCGCAGCGCATGCTGACGCTGACGCTGCGGCAGCTCGAACGCGACGGACTCCTGACCCGGACGGTGCACCCCAGCGTCCCCCCGCGTGTCGACTACGCGCTCACCCCCCTCGGCGCGTCACTGCTGGACTCGGTGGTGGCCCTGGGCGACTGGGCCACGGAACACCGGCGAGAGATCCACGAGAACCGGCGCCGTTACGATGCCGCCCACCCGCCACGGACACGGTCCTGACCCTCCACCCGAGCCGCCCCCGCCCCGGCGGCTCCCCGGCGAAGGCCCGTACACGCCCGCCCCTGCGCACTCATCCGTGCGGCCGCGTCCGGTCTCCGCCCGCCGGGCCGCGCCGGCCCGCCCACCGCGCGAGCGGCGCGCCGAGGAACCCGGCGGCCAGCCCCCACAGCAGCGCCAGGCCGAGCGCGGTCCACAGCCGCGGTCTGAGGAACAGCTCCCCGGACAGGGCCCCGCCCAGATCGCCGATGCCGAGCACGGAGAGCCCGAAACGCGCGGAGATCCGGCCGACGAGGCAGACCGCCAACACCGTGAGCGCGAGCGCGACCGCCAGGCGCACGGCGTGCCGCCAGGCCGGTGCCCGGACAGGTGAGCGCCCCGCCGCCACGACGGCGGCGGCCAGGAGCAGCACCGCGTCGACGGCCACCAGCCACCACACCCGGCCGTCGTGCCCGGCGAGCGTGCGCAGGTCGAGCGCCGAGACGTCCGGCGTGCGCAGCACCTCGTCCAGCACGTGCGGCATCGGCAGCCCGAACGGCCCCTCCACCCGGCCGTCCCAGGTGGCACCGAGCCCGAGGGTGAACGCGAGCCACGCCACGTTCGGCAGGCCGAGCAGGAGCACGGCGAACGTCCTGGCCGGATGCCCGTGCGTCGCCGCGACCACCAGACCGGCCGCCACCCCCACGGCGACGCAGGCGAGCAGCAGGACGACCATCGCGTACGCCGCCGGCCGCACCGACGCCTGGAAGCGCAGGAGCCGGCCGGGCAGCGGAGCGCCCCGCGACACCAGCAGGGCCAGGACCACCACACCCGCCAGCCACAGCAGACCGAAGAGCAGCGTCAGCGGCACGTCGGTGGTGAAACCGACCCGCGGGGAGAGACCGAAGAGGTCGCCGAGCTCGTCCAGCACCCCCTCGCCCAGGGGCACCTGGAAGGACTGCCGGGCGGCGAACGCCAGGGCGAGCAGGGCGAGCAGCCACAGGACGGCGATCCGCCCCGCCCAGCCCGCCAGCTCCGCCGCCCCCGCGACCGCCCGGTGACGCAGCGGACGCAGGAAACCCCAGCCGACGGCCAGGGCCCCCACCAGCGTGACGGACAGCGGCATCACGGTCAGATCGGCCTCGGTGCCGGCGAGTCCGCCGGCGTCCCCGGAGAACTCCACCGCCCCGCCGACGGCGATGACCACGGTCGCCGCGACGATCCGGGGGAAGGCGCCCTCGGGCAGGTCCGCGGCACCGGCCGCCCACAGCCCGAGCGCGGCGGCCACTCCCATGGCGGCCAGCCCGGCCAGCACGGTGACGAGGGCCTGCGCCCAGCCGTGACGGGCCACGGCCGGACCGGAGGGGCTGTGCGCACTCACACCGCCACGCTAAGCAGCGCCCGCGTGGCGTGCCCGCCGGAAGGGCCGTCCGCGTCGGCTCGGCCGGCTTGCGCCCGCCGCCGGACCGGGACACACAATGAAGGGAACAGGCGGGCGTACCGGCCTTTGGGCGGAAGGATCCGCCCGGGTGCCGCGCCGCCGAGGTTTTCGCGGAAGAAGAGCCCGTGAGCGTCGAACCGCCGTCCTCCGGCCGCCCCACCGGACCGCCCTCGGGCCCGCTGTCGGGCCCCTCTCCGCCGTCGTCCGGACCACCGCCCCCGCCGTCCCCGCCCGGCGGCGGGGACGGCGGCGCGCCGCGACCGCGCCGGCCGTGGTGGAGGTCCGCGCCCGGCGTCGCGGTGCTCGCCGCGGTGGTGGTGGCCGCCGTGGTCCTCGCGGTCGTCTTCGCGCGGCCCGGCGGCGACGGCCCCGGCAACGAGGGCGGCGGCACCGGTGACAGGAGCGGAGAGGTGTTCCTGCAGGCGGCGGGCGGCACGGGCCCCGACCCCTTCACCGGGTCGACGGCGAAGGACAGCTCCGTCCCGCCGACGTCCCCGACGGCTCCGCCCCCGGCCACCACCTCCGCCCCCGCCCACGTGGTCCGCGGCGTCGACGGCGGCACCCCCGGCCTGTACGGCGGCACCCGCAACGCCTCCAGCTGCGACGTCGAGCGGCAGATCGACGCGCTCGGCGCCGACCCGGCGAAGAACCGGGCCTTCGCCTCGGTCGCCCGCGTCGAACCGTCCCGGGTCCCGGCCTACCTGCGCGGCCTCACCCCCGTCCAGCTGCGCCTGGACACCCGCGTCACCAACCACGGCTACCGCGACGGCAAGGCCGTCCCCTACCAGGCCGTCCTCCAGGCGGGCACGGCCGTACTCGTCGACGACCGCGGCCTCCCCCGGGTGCGCTGCGCCTGCGGCAACCCGCTGACCGAACCGGTTCCCCAGCAGAGCCCGCCCAGGACGACGGGCGACGCCTGGCCGTCGTACCGCCCGTCGAACGTGGTCGTGGTCCGGCCCGCGCCGCGCGACATCGACGTCTTCGTGCTCTACGACCCCGAACGCGACGAGTGGATCTCCCGCCCGCGCGGCGACACGGGAGGCAAGGACCGCCCGGCCGCACCGCCCGCCGAACGCCCCTCCCCGCCCCCCGGCGACTCCACGCCCGCGTCCCCGCCGACGACCGCTCCCGGCCGGCCCTCCTCACCCGCGGAACCGGAGCCGGAGCCGCCGCCGTCCGGCCCCGGGACGACCACCCCGGGAACGCCCGAACCCGGGACACCCGAGCCGGAGACGCCCGAACCGGGAACGCCCGAGCCGGGAACGCCCGAGCCGGGAACGACGGCCCCGGGTTCCGGCGAGCCGCAGCCCGGATCGCCGGCCACCGAGCCTCCGCCCGCCTCCGTCCCGCCCCCGTCGGCGCCCGTGGTCGAACCCGTCCCGCCCACCGCCGCACCGGTCTTGTGAACCCCGGCCGGGACGCCCGCGGCGGGCTCCGGCCCGAGCCGTTTCCCCCGGCCGGAGGCCGGTCGGGTAACCTGCGCATGCCCGTGCGGCCGTGACGACGCCCGCAGTGCGGACGACGGGGACTGCGGAGCCCGGCTCGGGGTATGCGGACTGGTGCAGCAGCGTCCGGCCAGTCCGGCTTCTGAGAGAGAAACGCATGATCGAGCACCTGGACGGGGCAGTGATACCGACTGGTTTCGACGTGCCCGTGGAACCGCTACGGCGGGCGGCACACTACACCGGCGATCCGGGATGCATCGCCGAAGCGCGTTCCTTCGCGTCGCTCTTCCTCGACCAGCTCAGGACCGAGTGGTGCGCCCCGATCGGCTCGCGGACCGAGGGCGCGGTCCTCCTGGTGGTGAGCGAACTGGTCACCAACGCCGACCGGCACAGCCAGGGGCCGTACATCCTGGAGCTGGAGGGCACGGACGCCTCGGTGACCGTGGGCGTCTACGACAGCAGCGGGGCCCTGCCCCGGCGCTTCCCGCGCGACCCCGAACGCGTCGGCCGGCACGGCCTGGAGATCGTCCACGCGCTGACGGAGTCCGTCACCGTCGAGCGGGTGCCGGTCGGCAAACGGGTGCGCGCCGTGGTCCCGCTGAACGACGCCTGAGTTCCGGCCCCCGGTCCCGCGGTCCCGGCGACCGCACGCCACGGCCAACCGGGACGCGGGTACCGCCCCACTCCGGTGGTGGGGCGGTACCCGCGTCCCGGTGCGCTGTGTCTCTCCGCGGGGTCTCAGGCGCAGCCGAGTTCACCCAGCATGCCCTCGCGCAGCCGGGTGATGATCCGCTTGATCAGCCGGGACACGTGCATCTGGGAGCAGCCGAGCTGTGCGCCGATCTCCGCCTGGGTGGCCTCCTCGACGAACCTCATGTGGATGATCTGCCGGTCGCGCTCGCTGAGTTCGGCCATGAGCGGAGCGAGCGAGTGGAAGTCCTCCACGAGCCGCATCCCGTCCTCCTCCACGCCGATGAAGTCGGCGAGCACGGCCTCGCCGCCCTCGGGACCGTCCCCGGTGAGCGCGGCGTCCAGCGAGGAGGAGTTGTACCCGTTGGCCGCGATCTGGCCCTCGATCACCTCGTCCTCGGTGATGTTCATCAGCGTGGCGAGCTCGGCGACGGTGGGCTCGCGGTCCAGGCGGCTGGAGAGCTCCTCGCGCGCCTTGGCCAGTTCCACGCGCAGCTCCTGCAGCCGCCGCGGCACGTGCACGGCCCACGTCGTGTCGCGGAAGAACCGCTTGATCTCGCCGACGATGTACGGCAGGGCGAACGAGGTGAACTCGACCTCACGCGACAGCTCGAACCGGTCGATCGCTTTGATCAGGCCGATCATGCCGGTCTGGACGATGTCCTCCATGTCGTCCCCGCGGCCGCGGAAGCGGCCGGCGGCGAACCGCACGAGCGACATGTTCATCTCGATGAGCGTGTTGCGCGCGTACTGGTATTCGTGCGTGCCCTCTTCGAGCTCCGTCAGGCGCTGGAAGAACTGGCGGGACAGCTCCCGCGCGTCGCGCGGTGCCACGGCCCGCGGGTCCACGACCTCCGCCAGCGGACCCTCACCCGTCGTCCCGTTCCCGGTGGTCTTCTCGACGGCCGGTGCGTCCGGCCGGATCACGGCGGTGTCGACGGTGTCCATTACCTCTCCCACGAAAGTCACGGTTAGGTCTCCCTGAGTCCTTCGTCGCTGCGGGTACCCAGGTCAGGACGGTGCATGCCCCCCGTGTTGCCGGGTGACGGAAAATCGGGGATCATTCGCACTGTACGTCCGGATTCACGAGGGTATGCGACATGCTCTCAGCGTATCGGCGTGACCGAGACCGTACATGCCGGGGCGCCCCCGGCCCGATTCCCCTCAGGGCGGAACGCCGCGCTCTTCCCCTCCGGCCGCCGATTTCTAGGCTGAGGGGGTGAGCAGCCAAGCGCCGAACGAAGCCCGTGTCATCCCTCTGCGCCCTCCGGCCGCGCGCCCGGAGAACCGCCCCGCCGCATCCCCGGCCCGCCCGGCCCCCGGGCGGGAACCGCTGTGGCGCGACCTGGTCGGTGACGTCCTGCGGCGTGAACGCCTCGCCCAGGAGCGCACCCTGAAGGACGTGGCGGAGGCGGCCCGGATCTCCATGCCGTACCTGTCGGAGGTGGAGCGCGGGCGCAAGGAGGCGTCGTCGGAGGTCCTGGCGGCCGCCGCCCAGGCCCTCGGACTGAGCCTGGGCGACCTGCTGGCGCGGGCCCACGGCCGGCTCACCCGCGTCACCTCCCGGCACGCGGGTGCCGGCCGCGGCACGCCCGGCGCCCGCTACGACGGGCTCTGTCTGGCGGCCTGACGGCGGCCGCGGACCGACGCGCCGGACTTCACGGCCGGCGCGCCGGGCAGCTCAGGGGCCGGAGCCCCCGGACAAGTCCACGGACCGGTGCCCCGGGCAAGGCGACCGGGGCACCGGCCCGGCGTGTCACACGGTCACACCGTCATGCCGTCATACCGTCACGAGGCGTCGGCTGAGCACCTCGTCGGCCAGTCCGTACGCCACGGCCTCGTGCGCGGTGAACACCTTGTCGCGGTCCATGTCCGCGCGCAGCGTCGCCACGTCGTGGTGCGTGTGCCGGGAGAGCACCTCCTCCACCTGGGAGCGGATCCGCACCATCTCCTTGGCGTGGACGGCCAGATCGGAGACCGTGCCCCGCTGCCCGGCGGTGGCGGGCTGCCCGAGCAGCACCCGCGCGTGCTCCAGCACGAACCGCCGCCCCGGGTCCCCGCCGGCCAGCAGCACGGCCGCCGTGGAGGCCGCCTGCCCGACGCAGAACGTCGAGATGGGGGCCCGTACGAACGTCATCGTGTCGTAGATCGCCATGAGCGAGGTGAACGAGCCGCCGGGCGAGTTGATGTAGATCGCGATCTCGCTCTCCGGCGCCGCCGACTCCAGATGGAGCAACTGGGCGATGACGACGTTGGCGACGCCGTCGTCGATCTCGGTGCCGAGGAAGATGATCCGCTCCGACAGCAGCCGGCTGAACACGTCGTAGGACCGCTCGCCCTGCGGGGTGCGCTCGACGACGTTCGGAATCGTGTACGTGCCCATCACTGCAGTCCCATCCGTCGCCGGGTCGCGGCCGGGCGGACGTCCGCGAGGGACTCCACCACCCGGTCCACCATCCCGTACTCCCTGGCCTCCTCGGCCGTGAACCAGCGGTCCCGGTCGCCGTCCCGGGAGATGGTCTCCGGGCTCTGCCCGGTGTGCTCGGCGGTGATCCGCTCGATGGTCCGCTTGGTGAACTCCAGGTTCTCGGCCTGGATCTCGATGTCGGCGGTGGTGCCGCCGATGCCCGCCGACGGCTGGTGCATCATGATCCGCGCGTTCGGCAGGGCGTAGCGCTTGCCGGGCGTGCCCACGCTGAGCAGGAACTGGCCCATGCTGGCGGCGAACCCCATGGCGAGCGTCGAGACGTCGTTGGGGATCAGCCGCATCGTGTCGTAGATGGCCAGGCCCGCGTGGACGGAGCCGCCGGGGCTGTTGATGCACAGGCTGATGTCGGTGCGCGGGTCCTCCGCGGACAGGATCAGCAGCTGGGCGCAGACGCGGTTCGCGGAGACCTCGTCGACCTGGGTGCCCAGCAGGATGATGCGCTGGCCGAGGAGTTGCGCGGCCAGGTGGTCGTCGAACCGCGTCGGAGGGGTGTCGCCCTCCTCCGCCCGCGGCAGCAGGGCCGGCCCGGGGCCGGCGGTCAGTGGAGACATCGGCGCTCCTTGTCGAGTCGTCGTCGAGTCGTCGAGCGGGGTGTGCGCGGCCGGTGTGCGCCGCGGTCTCCACTGTCGGCCCCGGACCGGCCCGGGCGGGGAATTCTCTGCCCGGGGCAGATTCGCCACGGGCAGAGCGGCCGGTGCGGGCCGGCTCACGCCCTTGTCCCGCACCCGCCGGGAGAACGCCCGTACGCCGCCGTCGCCTGCGAACGGGTCCGGCTCCCGCGGCGGATCCGCCGAGCCGGTCCGCCCGGCGAACTCCTCCACGGTCCGGGCGTGCCGCCGGTACCGCGCGGGCTCATGGGGACACTCCTGCTTTCCGGCCGTTTGGCCGATGACTTCCGCGGCCGGGACGGGTCCACCCTGACAACCGCCTTCCACTCCAGGAGGAACTCATGGCCACCGACGGATTCACCACATGCCTCTGGTTCGACGGCCAGGCCGAGGAGGCCGCCGCGTACTACGTCTCGGTCTTCAGGAATTCCGGCATCGGGCGGACGATCCGCTACACCGAGGCCGGTCCCGGCCCCGCCGGTGAGGTGGTCACCGTCGAGTTCACGGCCAACGGCCAGCGGTTCGTCGCGCTCAACGGCGGCCCGGAGTTCAAGTTCACCGAGGCCGTCTCCTTCCAGATCGACTGCGAGGACCAGGAGGAGGTCGACCACTACTGGAACAAGCTCACCGAGGACGGTGGCGAACCCGGCCCCTGCGGCTGGCTCAAGGACAAGTACGGCGTCTCCTGGCAGGTCGTGCCGAAGCGGCTGATCGAGATGATCGGCGACCCGGACCAGGAGAAGGCGGCCCGCGCCACCCGGGCCATGCTGGCGATGGGCAAGCTGGACATCGCGGCCCTGGAACAGGCGTACGCGGGCGGGTGACCCCGGCCCCCCGCCCGGCCCCGCCCGGTCTCACTCGGCCTCGGCCTCGGCCAGGATCTCCCGGATCACGTGCCGGGAGTTCTCGGCGAGCTGCGGATTGGTGTCCCAGTGGTACGGCAGCTGGATCAGCGAGATCGACAGCGCCCAGCCGCGTCCGCGCGCCCACTGCGCCTCGTCCGCCCCCACGGCCTCGCGGAAGACCTCGCGGGCGCCGGCGGGCAGCAGGTTCCAGGCGACGATCAGATCGACCGCCGGATCACCCACCCCCGCGCAGCCGAAGTCGATCACGGCGGCCAGTCGGCCTCCGTCGACCAGCACGTTCCCGGGGGAGAGGCCGCCGTGCGCCCAGACGGGCCGTCCGGTGTGCCCGGGAGTCCGCAAGGCCCGCTCCCACAGGCGCGTCAGCGCGTCGGTGTCGGCCCGTCCGCGCAGCTGCGCGAGCGCCTCCCGGGTCGGCGCGTCCCGCGCGGCCGGGGACCGCTCCGGGGACCGGCGGGCGCGTCCGCCGGATCGATCCGGCGCAGCGCGGTGACGTACGCCGCCAGGTCCGCGGCGAGCAGTCCGGGTTCCTCCAGCGCACCGGCGGCCGGGTTGCGGCCGTCCAGCCGGCGGTAGACGGACCACGGCCACGGGAACCCCTCACCGGGCTCTCCGGTCCCGACCGGCTCGGGCGTGGCGGCGGGCAGCCGGGGGCCGAGCCGCGGCAGCCGGCGCCGCTCGTGCGCCACGTCCGCGACGGCGCCGGGATGGCGGGGGAGCCGCACCACGAGGTCCGTGCCGAGGCGGAACATCGCGTTCTCGGTGCCCGAGGACCGCAGCCGCTCCACCGGCAGCCCGGCCCACCGGGGAAACTGCCGTCCGACCAGCCGGCCGACCAGGGAGGCGTCGACGTCGACCTCGTCCGCGCGCATCCTCGTCGCACCCATGCCGCCCATCCCAGCGGGCCGCGGGGCATGCTGTCGAAGGATTTCCCGGCCGGTGCCCGGCGAGGCGTTCGGCGCGCGGACCGGCGTACCGGTGGCTAGCGTGAGGAAACGGACCACCCGCCTGTTCGGACCCCCGCCCATTCGCTCCCCCACCTACTCGGAGAGGCTGCAGCCATGGCAGTACACCCAGAGGGCGCCCCTTGCTGGGCCGACGCGATGGTCCGTGACACCGAGGGCGCCAAACGCTTCTACGGCGAGGTCCTCGGCTGGACCTTCGGCGAGGCGTCGTCGGAGTACGGCGACTACACCGAGGCCTACGCGGACGGCAAGGCGGTCGCCGCCGTCGTCCCGCCCATGCCCGGGCAGGAGGACCGGTCCCAGTGGTGCCTGTACTTCGCGTCCGAGGACGCGGCGGCGACCGCCGACAGGATCCGCGACAACGGCGGCAGGGTGCTGATGGAGCCGGTGGAGGCCGACGACTTCGGCACCCTGTGCCTGGCCCGCGACCCCGGCGGTGTCCTCTTCGGCGTCTGGCAGGCGGGCCGGCACGAGGGTTTCCAGGCGACGGCCGAGCCCGGGGCCTGCTGCTGGGCGGAGGTCTTCACCCGGGAGCCCGAGAAGTCGGACGCGTTCTTCCCCGCGGTCTTCTCCTACCGGGCGAAGCGCATGGAGGACGTCGAGGTGGACTTCCGCGTCTACGACCTGGGCGACCGCAGCGTCCTGGGCCGGATGAGGATGACGGAGGACTTCCCGCCCGAGGTGCCGTCGTACATCAACGTCTACTTCGCCGTCGCCGACTGCGACGCGGCCGTGGCCAAGGCCACCGAGCTCGGCGGGGTCCTGCGCTCCGGCCCGATGGACACCCCGTTCGGCCGGTTCGCGGCGCTGAGTGACCCGCAGGGCGCGGACTTCTCGGTGATCGACCTCACGGCCACGCGGGGGAAGACGCCCGCCTTCACCGACGTCCCCTGAAGCGGGACCGAGCCCGGAACCGCCGTCCCGGCCGGCCATGGCATGATCGGGCCCATGCGTGAACGTGTGGTGGCCGCGTGCGACGGCGCTTCGAAGGGAAACCCCGGCCCGGCGGCATGGGCCTGGGTCGTCGCCGACGACTCCGAGGCCCCGGCCCGCTGGGAGGCGGGACCGCTCGGCAGGGCCACCAACAACGTGGCCGAGCTGACGGCCCTGGAACGCCTGCTGGCGGCGACCGACCCCGGCGTACCGCTGGAGGTCCGGATGGACTCGCAGTACGCCATGAAGGCGGTCACCACCTGGCTGCCGGGCTGGAAGCGCAACGGCTGGAAGACGGCCGCCGGCAAGCCGGTCGCCAACCAGGAGCTGGTCGTGCGCATCGACGAGCTGCTGGAGGGCCGCTCGGTCGAGTTCCGCTACGTGCCCGCCCACCAGGTCGACGGCGACCCGCTCAACGACTTCGCCGACCGCGCCGCCAGCCAGGCCGCCACCGTCCAGGAACCCGCGGGCAGCGAGCTGGGCTCGCCCGAGCCGCCGCCCGCGCCCGACGTTCCGGTCAAGGCGCCGCGGCGCCGGCCCGGCGCGTCCCGGCAGCGGGCCGGGGGAACGGCCGGCGGGAGCTCCGCGCGCACGATCAAGGCGAAGTTCCCCGGCCGCTGCGTGTGCGGACGGTCGTACGCGGCCGGAGAGCCGATCGCCAAGAACCCGCAGGGCTGGGGCCATCCGGAGTGCCGGGCGGAAGCGGCCGGCTAGGGCCTGACGCCGCACCCCCGCCCACCTCGCGACGGACAGGCCCCGGGCCCGCGCCGCGCCCCGTGCGACCGCCGGCGCGGTCGTTCCCGGATGCCCCGGGAGCCCCGGACGCCCGCCGCGGTGCGGGCCGGGGTGCCCGGGGCCCGGCGGGCGCCGTGCGCCCTCGCCTGTCCCGCGGTCAGACGACCGTGCCGCGCCAGCCGCCGGTCTCCTGGCCGCGCTCCTCGATGAAGTGCTTGAAGCGCTCCAGATCGCCCTTGGTCTGCCGCTTCACGAACCCGAGCTTGTCGCCGGCCTTCTCGGTGACGCTGTCCGGATGGAAGTCCATCTGGAGCATCACCTTGGTGTGGTCGGCGTCGAGGCGGTGGAAGGTGACCACACCCGCCTGCCTGGCCTCGCCGGACACCGTGGTCCAGGCCACCCGCTCGTCCGGGATCTGTTCGGTGATCTCCGCGTCGAACTCCTTGTGGACGCCGTTCACGTTCGTCACCCAGTGCGTGAGCGTGTCGGTGCGCTGCTCGATGCGTTCCACCCCGCTCATGAACTCGGGGAACGTCTCGAACTGGGTCCACTGGTTGTAGGCGGTGTGCACGGGGACGCCGACCTCGATGGATTCCTCGACCTTCGACACGGTGGTTCCCTCCTTCGTCTCTTCCTTCTTCTCTCTCGGTTCGTCCGCGCGAGTACCCGTGACCTGCGGAGGAAACCACCAGCCCGGCCATCGGCCGGCACCGGGGCGCGGGGCCGGGCGATCCGGCCGATCTCCCGGACGCGAGTTGACACACCGTCAGCCAGGCCGTGGACAGCGCCCGGTGCGCTGTTACTCTGCGGTGTGAATTGACCGCTTTGCGTACTTTTCAGGGGTGTATGTGAAGGTCGCCTGTGCCGGCGGCGGGCCCGCCGGCCTGTATCTGTCGATCCTGCTGAAGCAGCAGGACCCGTCCCACGACATCACCGTCTACGAGCGCAACCCGGAGGGCTCCACCTACGGCTGGGGCGTGACCTACTGGCGCGGACTGCTCGACCGGCTCCACGAACACGACCCGCGAACGGCGCGCGCCGTCGAGGAGCACTCCGTGCGGTGGAGCGAGGGGGTCGCCCACGTACGCGGCCTGACGACCCGCCACCACGGGGACGAGGGCTTCGGCATCGGCCGGCACCGGCTGCTGGAGATCCTCGCCGCACGGGCCCGGTCGCTCGGCGTGCGGCTGGAGTTCGAGCACGAGATCACCGGCACGGACCTGCCCGCCGCCGACCTCGTCGTGGCGGCCGACGGGGTGCGCAGCGCGCTGCGCACCCGCTGGGCCGGCCACTTCGGCACCGAGGTCCGGGCCGGCCGCAACCCCTACATCTGGCTCGGCACCACCAAGGTCTTCGACTCCTTCACCTTCGCCTTCCGGGAGACCCGCCACGGCTGGATCTGGTTCTACGGCTACGGCTACAGCCCCGAGCGCAGCACCTGCGTCGTGGAATGCTCCCCCGAGACCTGGACCGGCCTCGGCCTGGACCGGGCGGGGGAGGAGGACGGCCCGGCCCTGCTGGCGGACCTCTTCGCCGACGTGCTCGACGGCCACCCCCTGACCGGGCGCTCCGCGGCCGGCGGCAGCACCCCGTGGCTGACCTTCCGCACCCTCACCAACCGCACCTGGTTCCGCGACAACCTGGTGCTGCTCGGCGACGCCGCCCACACCACCCACTACTCCATCGGCGCCGGCACCACCCTCGCCCTGGAGGACGCCATCGCCCTGGCCCGCGCCCTGCGCGAGCACGCCGCCCTCCCGCAGGCCCTCGCCCGGTACGAGCGCGAACGCGTCCGGGCCCTGCTGCCGGTGCAGAGCGCGGCCCGCTACAGCGCCCGGTGGTACGAGAACCTGCCGCGCTACATCGACCTGCCCCCGGAGCAGATGTTCGCCCTGCTCGGCCAGCGCCACTCACCCCTGCTGCCGTACGTCCCGCCGCAGCTGTACTACCGCATCGACCAGGCGGCCGGGCAGCTGGTGGCGCTGCGCCGGTTCAAGCGCTGGCTGGGGCCGAGGGTCGCCAGGACCGTGCACGCGCGGACGCTGGCCGTCCGCAGGTAGCGGCGGACACGGGGCCGGCCGGGACACCGGTACCGGCGCACCGCGCGACCGGGACGGATGTCAGACTTCCGCCCATGGAAGAGCGCACATTCACACGATCCGGTCAGCAGGCGTCCGTGATCGGCCTCGGCACCTGGCAGCTGGGAGCCGACTGGGGCGACGTCGACGACAAGGAAGCCCTCGCGGTACTGGAGGCGGCGGCCGAGTCGGGGGTGACCTTCTTCGACACGGCCGACGTCTACGGCGACGGACGCAGCGAGGAGACCATCGCCGCGTTCCTGCGCGGCAGGCCCGACCTGCGCGTGCTGGTCGCCACGAAGATGGGCCGCCGGGTCGAGCAGATCCCGCAGAACTACGTCCTGGACAACTTCCGCGCCTGGAACGACCGTTCCCGCCGCAACCTCGGCGTCGACCGCATCGACCTCGTCCAGCTGCACTGCCCGCCGACGCCGGTCTACTCCACGGACGAGGTGTTCGACGCCCTCGACACCCTGGTCGAGGAGGAGCGCATCGCCGCGTACGGCGTCAGCGTGGAGACCTGCGCGGAGGCGCTCACCGCGATCGCCCGGCCGAACGTGGCGAGCGTCCAGATCATCCTCAACCCGTTCCGGATGAAGCCGCTGCGCGAGGTCCTCCCCGCGGCCCGGGAGGCGGGCGTCGGCATCATCGCGCGCGTGCCGCTCGCCTCCGGCCTGCTGTCCGGCAAGTACACCAAGGACACGGTCTTCGCCGCCAACGACCACCGCACCTTCAACCGGCACGGGGAAGCCTTCGACCAGGGCGAGACCTTCTCCGGCGTCGACTTCGCCACCGGGGTCGAGGCCGCCGCCGAGTTCGCCGCGCTCGCCCCGCAGGGGTACACCCCGGCCCAGCTCGCCCTGCGCTGGATCGTCGAGCAGCCGGGCGTGACCACCGTGATCCCCGGTGCCCGCTCGCCGGAGCAGGCCCGTGCCAACGCGGCCGCCGCCACCCTGCCCGAGCCGCCGCGGGAGACGTTCGCCGCGATCCGCGGCCTGTACGAACGGCGCATCAAGGACCAGGTGGAGAGCCGCTGGTAGAGCCCTCGCGGGCGGGGCCCGGGCGGCCCCGCCCTACGGCACCAGGAGCAGCTGCCTCTCCTGCTCCTGGTCGCCGGAGGCGGCGCCCTCCTCGCGGACGGAGAAGGCGCGGGTCAGGGTCTCGCTCGCCGTCGCGACGGCCTGCGGGCTGCCCTGCACGGTGACCGTCACCGGCGCGGACAGCCGCCCGGCGTCCGCCGACGGCGCCGCGGCCGTCTGCGGCGCGGCGGAGGCGCGGAAGGTGGCCGTACGGACCGTCGCCCGCTCGTCGGCCGGAAGGTCGTCCGGCGCGCCGAACACCCCCTCCAGCGCGCGTACCACCGTCCGCGCGTCGTCGATGCCGCCGCCGCTGAGCGTCACGGTGAGCTGCGTGTCGGACATCCTGGTACGACCTCCTCGGCCTCGGGGCGTCTTGCGCGGTCCGTGTAACCACCGGGTGATCGCTCAAACGGCACCCGGGCACACCGGCCCGACAAGGCGGCCGGGCACGGGGAACCCGGGAAGACGGACGGATGCCCGGGCCGACGGGCACCCGCCCGGACAGTCCAGGCCGCGGCAACCGGGAGGACACCGTGTCGGACACGGCAGCGGGCGACAGCAGGCGCAGGGGCCGCAACGAGACCGAGGAGGAGCGGGCCGACCGGATGTGGCAGGAGCTCATCCAGGAGGTCCGCGTCGCGCAGATGGGCGTGCAGATCCTCTTCGGCTTCCTGCTCACCGTCGTGTTCACACCGAAGTACGACGACCTGGCGGACACGGACCGCCGCATCTACATCGTGACGGTCGTCCTCGGCGCCGCCGCGACCGGTGCCCTGATCGGGCCGGTCTCCCTGCACCGCCTGGTCTCCGGGCGGCGCGTCAAACCCCAGGCCGTGCGGTGGGCCTCCCGGCTGACCCTGCTGGGCCTCGTGCTGCTGCTGGCGACCATGACCGCCTCACTGCTGCTGATCCTCCGCGTGGCGACCGACGACGGTTTCGTGCCGTGGCTGGTCGCGGGCGTGGTCGCCTGGTACCTGCTGTGCTGGTTCGTCCTCCCGCTGTGGACCCGGCACCGGTACACCTCCCGCCCGCCCCGCCCGGACGGGGGCCGGGGCGGCACGCCGGGACCGTAGCGCCCGGCCGTCAGCCGCCGTACGCGGATGCGCGGGGAGGGCGACGACCGGGCGGGGCGGCTCAGCCCTCGGCCATGACCTCGGCCAGGAAGTCGTCCACCCGCACCTCCTCCCGCCCGGGCGGGACGATCCGGTGGGTCTCCCGCAGGAAGGCCGCGATCGCCGGCGCCCACACGTGGACCACGGCGTGGTGGCGGCCCCCGTCGGGCCGCGGGTCGCCGAGGAACTCCATGCGCAGTTCCTCCCACCGGCCGGTCGAGGCCGGCCCCAGCCGTACGTCGCCCACGCCGACCGGCCGTGACAGCCCGTCGGCGAGCATGTCCCGGTCCAGCGTCCACCGCGCGAGGACACGGCCGTCATGGCTGAACAGGAAGGTGACGGCGAACGGGTCGGCGGCGTCGTAGCTGAGGTGGGCGAGCACGGGGCAGCGGTCCGTGTCACCCGCCTGCAACTGCACCACCAGGGTCGTGTGCGTGAAGGACTTCACGAAAGGGCCTCCGAGGAGTCCGAGGAGAACGGACGTAGGGCCCTCTAGTACCCCGTCCTCGCCCGCCATGCTCGGCCGCACGGGTGATCGCCCTCCCGGCCCGTGCCGGCGGGCGGGGACGGACCGGGAGGCCGGGGCGTCGCGCGGCGCCGGCAGCGGCGCCTTCTCCGCCCGGTCCGGGGACGCCCGGCTGCGCCCGGCCGCCGGTCCGTACCAGCGCGGTCTCGGTCAATCCGGCCCGCGTGTACGGGCGCACCCGCCTCCACGAAGGCGTCCGGGCCGTCGAGCCCGGCACGCTCCGCGCACAGCCGCGCCCCCGGGGGCGCAGGCGGGGATCAGCGCAGCCCGAAGCGGTCCGACCACGTCCTCACGTCGGCGGTCGTCGCGTTGCCTCCGCACACCACCAGCCCGATCCGGGCACCGCCCCCGACCCGCTCCACCACCCGCCGGGCGGCGGGCAGGAGGCACCCGGCGGCCGGCTCGGTCCACACCTTCGCGTGCTCGGCAAGGTCGAGGACGCCGCGCACGGCCTCCCGGTCCGGCACCACGACCACCTCGGTGACCAGGGCGCGGACATGATCGTAGGTCAGCCGGGACACGGCGGGCGCGCTGAGCGTGGAGACGATCGACGACAGTTCCACCGGCACCGGGCCGCCCGCCGCCAGCGCCTGCGACATCGCCTCGGCGCCCTCGGTCTCCACCCCCCAGATCCGCACGCCGGGCCGGCGGGCCCGCAGCGCCGCCGCGACCCCGGCGATCAGCCCGCCGCCCCCGACGCTGACGAGTACGTCGGTCAGGTCACCGGCGTCGTCGGCCAACTCCAGCCCGACGGTGCCCTGTCCGGCGATCACCACCGGGTCGTCGAAGGGGTGCACCGGTGTCAGCCCCTCCTCCCGCAGCCGCTCCGCCAGCGCGAAGGCCTCGGCCATGCCGTCGGCCAGCCGCACCACCGCGCCGGCGCCCTCGGCGATCTCCACGGAGCGGGCGGGCGCCGAGCGCGGCATGACCACCGTGGCCTTCACGTCCAGGGCCGCCGCCATGACCGCCAGAGCGATCCCGTGGTTGCCGCCGCTGACCGCCACGACTCCGGCGGTCCGCTCGGCCTCGTCCAGCGACAGCAGCTTCGCCACCGCGCCGCGCGCCTTGAACGAGCCGGTGCGCTGGAGCAGTTCCAGCTTCGCCGTCACCGGTACGCCGAGCAGCGCGGACAGCCCGGGGCTCGGCACGGCCGGGGTGCGCACCACATGTCCGGCGATCCGCTCGGCGGCGGCTTCGATCTCGCTGATCCCGATCACGGCGGTCATCCCTTCCGGCGCGGGCGGAGATCCGCGCCGCCTGGCACCCTCCCTCGCTGCCCGCCGAAGGTCAACTCCCTTCCCGGTCCGGTCCGGTGGACTTCGCCGCCCGCCGCCCGCCGCCCGCCGCCCGCCGCCCGCCGTCCGCCGTCCGCCGCCCGCCGTCCGCCGCCCGCCGTTCGCCGTCGGCTGTCGGCTGTCACCTGTCGGCCGTCCGCCGTCGGCTGTCACCTGTCGGCCGTCCGCCGTCCGCCGTCGGCCGTCCGCCGTCCGCGGGCCGGGACCTCAGTGCTGCTGCGCCTTCGGCGGTGCCGCCTCGCTGGGCCGGACGACGACGTACCCCTGCCCCCGGAGCATCAGCTGCACGGCCTCGCCCGAGCCGCCGCGCAGCATCGAGCCGAGGGACTGCGAGCGGTGCAGGGAGGTCTCCAGGCCCGCCGTCCAGCCGACGACCGCGTCCGTGTCGACGTACACCGGATCCTGCGGCGCGACGGGGATCACCAGCGGGTTGCCGTCGCACACCAGGCCCAGCCGGCCGTGCCCGGTGAAGACGCTGTTGAACAGGCCGCCACCGGCGATGCCGCCGCCCTTGACGGTCGCGATGCGGTACGACAGCGACGCGTCGAAGCACAGGACGTTGCGGCCGTTGACGGTGAACTCGTCCCCCGGGTCGACCTCGACGACGAAGCAGTTCTGAGCCTCGTGCGCGAACCATGCCTCGCCCCGGCCGCGCACCGCCATCAGCGGCAGTCCCTCCCCGGTGACGGCGCGCTTGAGCATGCCGCCCACGCCCTGGCCCTTGCGCTCGAACCGCAGATCGCCGCGGTAGGCGACCATCGCACCCTGCCGGGCGACCATCTCGCCGTCCACGGTGTACCGGATGCACTTGGCGTTCTGGACCGTCATGCCCGGCGCCGTGGCCGGCCGCACCAGGTGCTCGCTGGAAAAGAGGTCGCCCTTCATGGGGGCATCCTGTCGCGGCCGGCCCCCTTCCGCCAAGGCCGTCCCCGGTGGGGGCGGCCGGTCGCACCGCTCCCTAACCCCAGCTTCCGGCGAAGTCAACCGTTGACCTGTGGGTTCGCTGCTGCGATCTTGGCGGGCAGCACCTGGTAGCAAGCGCTTTCTGGCCGCTGTGCGGCCAGCCTCTCCGCGTCAAGGGGGACGCTATGACGGAACCCGCCCTGCCCACCGGGACCGGCACCGCGGTGCCGGCGCCCCCGTCCGCCGGCGCCGCGCGCCGGCCGCTCTTCTCCGGCCGCCACACCCACCTGTGGGGCTTCCTGCTCGCCGGCTGGGTGGTGAGTTACGCCGACCGGACGGTGACCGGACCGGTGGTCTCCTGGATGATCGAGAACAAGGCCGGCTTCATCGGCGACGCCACCCACCCGGCCGCCCTGGGCGGCCTGATCGGGTCGATGTTCTTCACCGGCTACATGCTCACCCAGTACGCGGGCGGACGGCTCGGCGACCGGTACGGGCACCGGGAGATGCTCGTCGTCTCGCTCCTCTGGGCCGGGCTGATGACCCTGGTGTCGGGTCTGGCCGGCGGGCTGATCGGGTTCGTGGTGGCCCGGGTGCTCACCGGGCTCGGCGAGGGCGTGTTCTACTCCAACGACCGGGTGCTGGTCATCGCACACACCCCGCCCCGTCGCCGCACCATGGGACTCGGCGTGGTCCTGTCCGGGCTGTCGATCGGCCTGACCGTGGGCGTGCTGGCCACCCCGCACCTCATCGACTGGGGCGCCGGCGCCTGGGACATGGGCGACCGCGCGTGGAGCATGCCGATGTACGTGTTCGGGGTCTGCTCCCTGCTGGTCGCGGCGGCGACCTGGGCCTTCTTCCGGGCCCGGGGCGACCGCCCGCTCCGGCTCGGGGCGCCCACCCTGCGGCTGATCCTCTACTCGGTCCCCGCCGCCGTCGCGATCACCGCGCTCTTCCTGGCGGCCGACGCGTTCGGCTGGCCCGAGTGGCTCACCGCGATCGGCTCGGGCGTGCTCTTCGCGGTGATGGTGACGGTCGTGGTGCGCGGCATCATGCGGTCCGGGCACGCGGCGGCCCTGCTCAACCGCGATGTCTGGCTGGTCCACATCGGTTTCGTCGCGGTCATGTGGAACCTGTGGTTCTTCTCGTTCTGGTCGGTGCAGATCGTCGCCGAGGCCGCCCACAGCAGCCTGACCGCCGCCGCCCTGACCGCCGCGTTCAACGCGGGCGCCGGCATCATCGGCTTCCCCGTCGGCGGCTGGATCGCCGACCGCCGGGTGCGGGCCGGCAAGGGCCGCAAGCCCCTTGCGGTGACCTGCGCGGCCGTCCACACCCTGCTGGCCACCGCGTTCGGCGTGAGCCTGCTCGTGGGCGAGCCGTCCCTGCTGCTGCTCGGCCTGATCCTGTTCTCCTCGGGCCTGTTCTTCAACGCCCTGCAGCCCATCGTCCACAGCATCCTGGGCGACCTGGCCGCCGAGGAGCACCGGGGTTCCCTCTTCGGCATGTTCAACCTGGTCGCCGAGATCGGCGCGGTGGCCAGCCCGGTCGTCAGCGGCGTCCTGCGCGACGTCACCGGAAGCTGGGCCCCCGGCGTCCTGACCGCGGCCGGCGTGATGGCCGTCGCGGTGGTGCTCTACTCCCTCGTACGGGAACGGGTGCCGGGCGCCGTCGCGTGAACCGCCGGGGCGCCCGGACCCGCCCCGGAGCCTTCCGCTCCCGGTCGCCCGGGCCGCCCGCGTGCGAGGACCGGACGCAGGACGTCCGGTACGTCCGGCCCGTTCGCGCCGACTGACGCCCCGTCGGGTCCCTGGGGACGGGGCACGGCGCCCGCGCGCCGCGGGCTCATTCCTCCGTCGGCCGCAGCGTCTCCCGTGCCTTGGGCAGGACGGTGCGGAGGTAGTCCTCGACGGCGGCGTCCAGGCCGATGTCGTGCTGGGCCCGCTCCGACAGGAACCAGCGGTGCTCCAGCAGCTCGTGGTAGATCTCGGCCGGGTCCATCGCGCCGCGCAGCTCCCGCGGCACCGCCCGCACGGTGGGCCGGAACACCTCCCGCACCCAGCGGTGGGCGAGGACTTCCGGGCGGGCGCCGAGGGGGTCGCCCGGGGCGTAGTCGTCCTGGGTGGCCATCCAGGACTCCAGGTCGTTCAGCAGCCGCCGGGCCTGGTTCTCCTCGGCGTCCAGGCCGGTCAGGCGCAGCAGTTGCCGCTGGTGGTGGCCCGCGTCGACGACCTTGGGCACGAAGGTGACCGTGTCGCCGTTCGAGGCGTGCTCGATCTGCATCTCCGCGACGTCGAAGCCGAGGTCGTTGAGCCGCCGGATGCGGCGTTCTATGTAGTGGTACTTGCCCGCCGGGTAGACCGAGGTGCGGGTCAGCTCCTCCCACAGGCCGTGGTAGCGGGCGCAGATCTCGGTGCCGAACTCGACCGGGTCGACGGAGGGGTGCAGCGCGCCGGACGCCTCCAGGTCGAGCAGCTCGCCGCTGATGTTCACCCGGGCCAGATCGAGGTCGTACGCGCGCTGCCCGTCGCTCAGCCGCGGGTGCAGCTCGCCGGTCTCGGCGTCGACGAGGTAGGCGGCGTAGGCGCCCGCGTCGCGCCGGAAGAGCGTGTTGGACAGGGAGCAGTCGCCCCAGGCGAACCCGGCCAGGTGCAGCCGTACCAGCAGCACGGCGAGGGCGTCCATCAGGCGGTGCATGGTGGCCGGGCGCAGGGTGGTCTCGAACATCGACCGATAGGGCATCGAGCCGCCCAGATGCCGGGTGACCAGGACCGGTTCCAGCGGCTCGCCGGCGGCGCCGGTGCGCCCGGTGACCACGGCCAGCGGGTCCACGGCGGGGATGCCCAGCCGGTCCAGGTCGCGCAGGAGCTCGTACTCGCGCAGCGCGGGCCGCCGGGCGAGCTCCTTGACGGCGACCACCTCGGTGCCCGCGCGGGCGTAGCGCACGACGTGGCGGGAGATGCCGCGCGGCAGCGGCACCAGGTACTTCTCCGGCCACTCCTCCAGGGGAAGCTGCCAGGGCAGTTCGAGCAGGACCGCGGGGTGCTCCGGATTGGTGGCGCTGATCTGCAAGGCCATGCCCCGACTCTAGAACGCCCGTTCGCGGGCCAGGTGTGCGGCCGCCGCGACCGGTCCCCGGTGGACGGGCCCGTGGCCGGGCAGCAGGACGTCGCCGTCGAGGCGGGCGAGGACGTCCAGGGAGGCCGCCGTCCCGGCGCGTTCGTGGTCGAACATGGCGGGCAGCAGCTGCGGTCCCCGGACCCGGGAGGTGGGGTGGCCGCTCACCAGGGCGTCACCGGAGACCACCACCCCGGCGTGCGGCAGGTGGTAGGCGCAGTGGCCGCGGGTGTGCCCGGGGGTGTGCACCGGCACGGGGCGGCCGGGCAGGTCCAGCGCGCCGGCCGCGGGGAACGGGCGCGGGTCGGCCACGGGGTTGTGGGCCGTGCCGCCGGAGCGCACCGCGTGCACCGCCCAGGGCAGCACGCCCGGCCGCCAGCCGTTGCGCAGGACCCGCCCGAGAGACACCTGGTGCAGGAACTCCCGGCGCGCGTGCGGGACTTCGGCCTCGTGCAGGAGGACGGGCGTGCCGTACGCGGCGCGCAGGTGCTCGGCGGAGCCCAGGTGGTCGTTGTGGGCGTGGGTGATCAGGACGGCCGCCACCGCCTCGGGGGAGGCGCCCACCGCCGCGAGCGAGCCGAGCAGCCGCTGCCGGTCCCCGGGGTAGCCGGTGTCGATCAGCGTCACCGCGTCCCCCTCCGTGAGGATCACCCAGTTGGTGTTGCTGCCGTGCACCAGGTAGGTGCCGTCGGCGACCTGCCGCATGTCCGCCCGCATCGCTCTTCCCCTGTCCCGGGAGCCGCTGTCCGACGGGGACAGCCAACCAGAAGCGGGCCGGCGCGTCCGCGGCGCGCGCCGTGCGGACGCGGTGGCGGGGCGCGCTTGCGGAGCCGTCCCCCGCGCACCGCGTCACGGGCCGGGGCGGCCCGGACGCCGGCCGTCTGCGCGCTCTGCCGCCGGGCCGTTCCGGTACACCGCCGTATCGGATACATTCCCGTACCGGACGGAGGCCGGGCCACGGCGGCGGGACGCGCGGCGGGGCGACCCGGACGTGCCCGCCGCCGACCGCGTCACCGGGGTCCCGCTTCCGGACCGGGACCGGCTGCCGGTGGAGACGGACGTGCCGGTGCCCGCCGCCCGAGCCCCGGACCCGGCCCGGACACCGCAGGAACACGGAGCACGCCCGCGCCGGGCGATCGCGCACGGGGCACGAGGAAAGGGACGGTCGCCATGGACGCCGACGTCATCGTCGTCGGAGCGGGACTCGCGGGCCTGGTCGCGGCCCACGAACTGACCAGCCGGGGCCGCCGGGTCGCGCTCGTCGACCAGGAGAACGCCGCCAACCTCGGCGGGCAGGCGTACTGGTCGTTCGGCGGGCTGTTCCTCGTCGGCAGCCCCGAGCAGCGGCGGCTGGGCGTCAAGGACTCCTTCGACCTGGCCTGGAACGACTGGCAGGGCAGCGCCGGCTTCGACCGTCTCGCGGACGAGGACTCCTGGGCGGTGCGCTGGGCACGCGCGTACGTCGAGTTCGCGGCGGGGGAGAAGCGGTCCTGGCTGGACGGGCACGGCATCACCTTCCTGCCCACCGTCGGCTGGGCCGAGCGCGGCGGCCTCACCGCCCACGGGCACGGCAACTCCGTGCCCCGCTTCCACATCGCCTGGGGGACCGGCACCGGGGTCGTGGAACCGTTCGTCCGCTACGCCCGGCAGGCCGCGCGGGACGGGCTGCTCACCTTCCACCACCGCCACCGGGTCGACGAGCTCGTCGTCGAGGGCGGCTCCGCGCGCGGCGTGCGCGGCACGGTCCTGGCCGAGGACGCCTCGCCCCGGGGCGTGGCCTCCAACCGCGACCCCGTCGGCGAGTTCGAGCTCACCGCGCAGGCCGTCGTCCTCACCACCGGCGGCATCGGCGCCGACCACGACCTCGTCCGCCGCCACTGGCCCGCACGCCTCGGCACGCCCCCGAAGGAGATGGTCACGGGCGTCCCCGCCTATGTCGACGGGCGGATGCTCGACATCAGCGCCCGGGCGGGCGTCCGCCTGGTCAACCGCGACCGCATGTGGCACTACACCGAGGGCCTGCGCAACTGGGACCCGATCTGGCCCGGTCACGGCATCCGCATCCTGTCCGGGCCGTCCCCGATGTGGTTCGACGCCCTCGGCCGCCGCCTGCCCGACCCGTGCCTGCCCGGCTACGACACCCTCGCCACCCTCGAGTACCTGCGCACCACCGAGGACATCGCCGGGTACGACCACTCCTGGTTCATCCTCACCCGGAAGATCATCGAGAAGGAGTTCGCCCTGTCGGGCTCCGAGCAGAACCCCGACATCACCGCCAAGGACCGCGGCGCGTTCCTGCGCGAACGCGTCCTCGGCAAGGGGGCGCCGGGACCGGTGGCCGCGTTCGTGCGCCACGGCGCCGACTTCGTGACCGCGCCCACGCTCGACCGGCTCGTCGACCGGATGAACGGGCTGACCGACGAACCGCTCCTCGACGCCGCGGAGATCCGTCGCCAGATCGAGGCCCGCGACCTGCAGTTGACCCACCCCTACGGCAAGGACGCCCAGGTCCAGGGCATCCGCAACGCCCGCCGCTACCTGGGCGACCGCCTCGGCCGCGTCGCCGCGCCGCACCGCGTCCTCGACCCGGCGGCGGGGCCCCTGATCGGCGTCAAGCTGCACATCCTCACCCGCAAGACCCTCGGGGGCATCCAGACCGACCTCGACTCCCGCGCCCTCGGGACCGACGGCAAGCCCGTCGAGGGCCTGTACGCGGCCGGCGAGGTCGCCGGCTTCGGCGGCGGCGGTGTGCACGGCTACAACGCCCTGGAGGGCACCTTCCTCGGCGGCTGCCTGTTCTCCGGGCGGGCGGCCGGACGGGCCGCGGCCCGGCAGACCGCCTGACCCGGGTGCCCGGCGCGCCCGTGCCCTGCGCGCTCACGTCCGGGGTGCCGGTGTCCGGCGTGCTCACGTCCGGGGTGCCGGTCTCCTCACTCCCCGCCGAGGAGGCGGGCCAGCACGGCCGCGTGGCTGGTCGCCGTGTCCCTGGAGGCGGTCAGCAGGGTCACCGGGCCCTCGCCGGCCAGCTCCCGCACCCGGTCGAGCGCCTCGGCGGCCTCGGGGGCGGCGAGCTCCGCCGCGTAGCGCTCGCCGAACTCCTCGTACGAGCCCTCGCCCCCGTGGTACCAGCGGCGCAGCTCCGTCGACGGCGTGAGCGCCTTGGGCCACTCGTCCACCCGCGCGGCGTCCTTCGCCAGACCGCGCGGCCACAGCCGGTCCACCAGCACGCGCACACCGTCCCCGGGCTCGGGCGGATCGTAGACGCGGCGGACGCGAACGCTCACGGCCGGGCTCCCTTCCGTGCCGGACTGCGCGCCGGACTCCGTGCCGGACGGCTCTGGCGCGAGCCTACGCCGGGCCCCGGGCGGGCGCCCTCCCGTACTGCGGGCCCGCGCGGCCGTACGGCGGGGGAGAGGGACGGGTTGCGGCGGAGGGCGGCCGGGCTGTGACGGAGGGCGGCCGGGCTGCGGCGGAGGGCGGCCGGGCTGTGACGGAAGACGGCCGGGCTGTGACGGAAGACGGCCGGGCTGTGGCGGAAGGCACTCGTCCGTTTCCCTCCGGGCCGTCGATTCCCTCCGGGCCGTGCGGGTACTCCGTCGGCCTGACGCGACAGAACGAGGGAGGTCAGGACATGAGCGGATCGGGCGACCTGCCGGTCGTGCGCACACTCGACGAACTCGCCGGCCTGGTCGAGCGGCACCAGGGCCTGTATGTGCGCTGGTCGCGGGGCCCGGAGACCGACCTCACCGACGTCTCCAGCAAGGACGAGCTCACCGGCACGCCCATGCCGGGCCTGTCCGCCAACCCCCTCGACGTGGAGGAGTGGTGGGAGGACCGGCCCGTCCGGGTGTGGGTGGCCCGGCGGCTGCACGACTACGCCCATCTGCCGCACGACAAGGGCCCCGGCGTCCGGCCCTGGGTGCTGGCCGGCCGGGAGACCGGCCGCGGACCCGACAACGAGCCGCTGGTGACCGACGCCCGGCCGCTGTGCTGGATCGGCTCCGAGGTCATCGAAGAGGCCCGGGCCGAGGTGGCCCGCCAGGAACACCCCTGGGGGCCGCTGCGCCGCACCGGACGCTGAGCGGCCCCCAGGGGACGAGGCGGATTCCAGGGGTCGTCCGCGATCAGCCCGAGCTCCTGCGTGTCGCGACGCGCCGCTTGAGCGCACGGCGTTCGGTCTCGCTCGTCCCGCCCCAGACACCGATGGACTGCCCGGTGCCGAGTGCCCATTGCAGGCACTGCTCCCGGACCGGACAGCGCCGGCAGACCGCCTTCGCCTGCTCGGTCTGCATCAGGGCCGGGCCCGAGGTGCCGACCGGGAAGAAGAGTTCGGGGTCCTCATGGCGGCACTCGGCGTGCTTTCGCCAGTTGTCCATCAAAGTCACCTGCGATCGAAGTCGTACGTGCCTCGTACACGAGTTGTGTGAGTCGCTTGCTCACGGGTCACCTGTCGGCGTGCGGATGAAACAGCCACAGGCCGCAAGAAATCCCGCGAACGCCCCTCAAGTGGGCCGAGGACGGGAAAACCGGCCGCGGCGTACCCCGAGGGCCGCGGGGCCGGCCACCGGCGGCTACTGCCGCAGGGCCCGGGACGCGGTCCGCGCCACCGCCTCCGCCACCGCGGCCAGGGCCGGTGAGTCGAGCCGCCACTGCTGCCAGTACAGGGGGACGTCGACCGTCCGGTCCGGGGCGAGGCCGACGAGCCGGCCGGTCCGCAGCAGCGGGTCCGCCTGGGCCTCGGGCACCATCCCCCAGCCCAGACCGGCGGCGATCGCCTCGACGAAGCCCTCCGGCGTGGGGACGGAGTGCCGCCCCGGGCTCGCGCCGCCCCGGCCGCGCCGCAGCCGGCGGACGAAGTCGTCCTGGAAGTCGTCCCGCCGGTCGAAGACCACCACGGGCGCCTCGGCGAGCACGTCCCGCAGCGGCCCGTCCAGGTGCCGCGCGGCGAACCCGGGCGCGGCCACGGGCACGTACCGCATCCGGCCCAGCGTCCGCACCGAGCAGCCCGGCACGGGGTCCGGCGACGAGGTCACCGCGGCCATCACCGTCCCCTCCCGCAGCAGCGCCGCCGTGTGGTCCTCGTCCTCGCGGCGCAGCTCGAAACAGAGCTCCGGCCCGCGCGGGACGGCGGTCAGCGCCCCGAGGAACCAGGTCGCCAGCGAGTCGGCGTTCACCGCCACCGAGACGCGGACCGGCTCCCCGGCGCCGCTCAGCCCCAGCTCGGCGTACGCGTCGTGCTCCAGCCGGGCCAGCTGACGGGCCAGCCGCACCAGCACCGCCCCGGACTCCGTCGGCCGCACCGGCTTGGTGCGCAGCAGCAGCACCCGGCCCGTGCGCTGCTCCAGCGCCTTCACCCGCTGGCTGACCGCGGACGGCGTCACGTGCAGCGCCGCGGCGGCCGCGTCGAACGTCCCCTCGTCCACCACCGCCAGCAGGGTCCGCACCTGGTCCAGCGGCAGCTCGGCCGCTCCCTCCATCTTCATGGCAGCTAATGGTAGGTAAGAATCTTTAGCTGTACGTCCAGTGATCGTCCGCCTAGCGTCGACGGCATGACCAACGCGCTCACCGCCGCGGCGGCCGGATTCGGCACCGGCCTGTCGCTCATCGTCGCCATCGGCGCCCAGAACGCCTTCGTCCTGCGCCAGGGGATCCGCCGCCACGCGGTCCTCGCCGTGGTGGGCATCTGCGCCCTGTCCGACGCCGTGCTCATCGCCCTCGGTGTCGGCGGGGTGGGCGCGGTGGTGGTGGCCTGGCCGGGCGCGCTCACCGCGGTGGGCTGGATCGGCGGCGCGTTCCTGATCGGCTACGGGGTCCTGGCCGCCCGGCGGGTGCTGCGGCCCGGCGCGCTCACCGCCGACGGCGCGGCGGCGGGCTCGCGTCGCCGGGCCGTGCTGACCTGTCTGGCGCTGACGTGGCTCAACCCGCACGTCTACCTCGACACCGTTTTCCTGCTCGGATCCGTCGCTGCCGACCGGGGCCCGCTGCGCTGGACCTTCGGGCTCGGCGCGGCGTGCGCCAGCCTGTGCTGGTTCGCCGCGCTCGGGTTCGGCGCCCGCTTCCTCGGCCGGTTCCTGGCCCGGCCCGCCTCCTGGCGCGTCCTGGACGCCCTGGTCGCCGTCGTCATGGTCACGCTGGGGGTCACGCTCGTCGCCGGAGCCTGAGACCGGAACCGGAACCGGAACCGGAACCGGAACCGGAACCGAAACCGGGAGCGGGGCGCGTCCGGTGCCCTGCGATAGTGAACCGAGCAGAAAGATGTAACGAGCATGTAGGAAGCGCGTGGACACGAGCGACAGCGGTACCGCACCCGGGGCACCGGCCCCCACCGAGACCTCCACCGAAACCCCCGCCGAGGCTCCGGCCCGGCGACGCGGCCGGCGACGCTGGGCGATGGACACCCGCCCCCTGCGCCGCCCGGCCTACCGCCGGCTGTGGGTCTCCACCGTCGTCACGGCGGTCGGCAGCCAGCTCACCGCCGTCGCCGTGCCCAAGCAGATCTACGACATCACCGGCTCCTCGGCCTGGGTGGGCTCCGCGAGCCTCGCCGGCCTGGTGCCCCTGGTGGTCTTCGCCCTGTGGGGCGGGGCGGTCGCCGACGCCATGGACCGCCGCAAGCTGCTGCTGATCACCAACACCGGCATAGCCGTCACCTCGCTGCTGTTCTGGCTGCAGGCGGTCACCGGGCTGGAGTCCGTGGCCGCCCTCATGCTGCTGCTGGCGCTCCAGCAGGCGTTCTGGGGCCTGAACGCGCCGGCCCGCAGCGCCTCCATCGCCCGCCTGGTACCGGAGGAGGAGCTGCCCGCCGCCAACGCCCTCGGCTCCACCGTCATGCAGACCGGCCAGGTGATCGGTCCCCTGCTGGCCGGCGTCCTCATCCCCGTCGTCGGCCTGCCCGAGCTGTATCTGATCGACGCCCTGGCCCTGTGCGTCACGGTGTGGGCGGTGCACCGGCTGCCGGCGCTGCCGCCCCTGTCCGGCGCGGGGACGCGGCGCGCGGGCCTGCGGGAGGTGCTGGCCGGCTTCCGCTACATCGCCGGGCACACCGTGCTGCTGCTGTCCTTCCTCGCCGACATCGTCGCCATGGTCCTCGGCATGCCCCGCGCCCTGTTCCCGCAGCTCGCCTCCCAGACGTACGCCTCCTACGGCGAAGGACTCGCCCTCGGCCTGCTGTACGCGGCCATCCCCGTCGGCGCCGTGCTCGGCGGGCTGTTCTCCGGCACGTTCTCCCGGGCCCGGCGGCATGGCTGGATGGTCATCGGCGCGGTCGTCGTCTGGGGCGCGGCCATCGCCGGCTCCGGGCTCGGCGGCAGCCTGTGGCTCGCGGTGGCCTTCCTCGCCGTCGCGGGCGTCGCCGACATGGTCTCCATGGTGTTCCGCGGCGCGATCCTGCTGTCCGCGGCGACCGACGAGATGCGCGGCCGGATGCAGGGCGTCTTCACCGTCGTCGTCGCGGGCGGTCCGCGCCTGGCCGACGTCCTGCACGGCACCGCCGGCTCGGCCTTCGGCACCCGCACCGCCGTCGCGGGCGGCGGACTGCTCGTCGTCGCCGTGATGCTGGCCCTGGCCTTCGCCGTCCCGGCGCTGCGCCGCTACCGCGTCTGACGCCCGCGACGCCTCCGCCGTCTCACAGGGAGCCGCGCCGGTGCAGGGCGTACTGCTCCATGAGCTGGCCCCGGGTCATCTCCAGCCGGTGGGCGAGGATCTCGGCGACGGACCGCACCAGCGTCAGCCCGAGCCGGGGATCCTCGTCGCACAGCGCGAGCACCGCCGCCGCGTCGAACTCGTAGGCCCGTACGGGGCTGAAGGCCTCGGCGCCGAAATCCCACCGGTACGGCGGGAACAGCCAGGACCAGCCGAGGAGGTCGCCGGCGCCCAGACTCGCCACCGTCGCCTGTTGCAGGGACGACACCCGCTGAGTGAGGGAGACGGCGCCGGAACGGAGCACCCAGAAGCGGTCGGCCGTGCCGCCCGGCTCGAAGATGCGGGTGTCCTCCGGGAAGGACACCTCCCGGGCGAGCTCCATCAGGCGTCCGCGCTGCGGTGGCGGAAGGGCGGTGAGCAGTTTGATCGCTTTGGTCATGGCGCGGGGCTCCTCGCCGGGAGGGGGCTGCTGCCCGGTGCTTTCCCTACGCCCATTTCAGCGGCTGCGGACGCCCTGAGCACCTCGGCGGACGGCGGTTTTTGGCGAGCTTCGGGCCAGGACGTGAAAAGGCCCTGGCTGGACGGGGGGAACCAGCCAGGGCCGTGAGCGGTGACGCCGGAGGACTGCTGAGGTCGACTCCGCCGCCACGTGTTGATGAACGCTAAACCATTTGTGGCCGTGCCGTGAAATCGAGAGCGGGACGCGTGACTTGTCTCACTCGGCCGCGCCCGCGCCCGGGCCGGCGACCCGGACCGTCTCCAGCGCCGGATCGCTCGGGTCGGGAAGGTACATGCCGGCCTCCAGACCGCCGCGCAGGTACCGCAGCACCGGCTCGGTCAGCCGCTCGCCGGGCAGGACCGCCGGGATGCCGGGCGGATACGGCGTGATCATCTCCGCCGCGACGCGGCCCGCCGCACGGCTCAGCGGCACGTCCTCGGTGGGCCCGAAGAACGCGTCCCGGGGCAGCGCCGCCTGTTCCATCCGCAGCCCGGACGGCGACGGCACCTCCACCCGGGGAGCGGGAGCCAGGCCGGGGGCCGCGCGGGCGAGGTCCTTCAGCGCGGCGAGCAGCTCCCCGGCGGTCTCCCGGTCGTCACCGAGGGTGATCTGGGTGCCGATGCGCCGGTGGTCCGTCAGGTGCGCGATCAGGTTCCGGTGCCCGCGCAGCCAGTCGGCCGCCTGGAAACCCGTGATGCCCAGCCCGCCGAGGTCGATGACGACGGGCAGCGGATCGAAGTCGTCGGCCCCGCCCGGGCCGCAGTAGTCGCCGCGGCCGTCCACGTGCAGGCCGTCGATCTCCTCGACGGCCGCGCGGACCTCGGCGGCGAGATCCAGCGTGGCCCCCATGATCTCCCGCCCGCGCAGCACCATCTGCCGGCGCCAGCCGTCGAGCCCGGCGAAGATCAGCGCCGACGGGCTCGTGGTGCCCAGCAGGTCCGCGCGCATCCCCAGCAGCTTCGGCGGGACGAGGCCGCCCCGCAGATGGAAGACGGAACCCTGCTCCAGACCGCTGCCCATCTTGTGGATGCTGGTGACGCAGATGTCGGCGCCCGCGTCCATCGCCCAGGAGGGCAGGTCCGGATGGAAGGGCAGATGCGCGCCCCACGCCTCGTCGACGATCAGCGGCAGCGAACGCCGGTGGCAGACCTCGGCGACGGCCCGCAGGTCCGCGCAGGCCCCGTACGGCGTCGGGCTGGTGATCAGGGCGCCCTTGGCGTCCGGATGCGCGGCGAACGCCGCTTCGTACTCCTCGGCGGACGGCGGATGGGCCAGATGCCGCTCGGGGTCCCACCGCGGCTCCACCCACACCGGCTCGATGCCGGACAGGATCAGACCCGACACCACCGACTTGTGGGCGTCCCGCCCGACCAGCAGCTTCTCGTGCGGTCCGGCGACCGCCAGCATCGCCGCCTTCACCGACAGGGAGCTCCCGCAGGTCGAGAAGAACGTGTGGTCGGCGTGGACCGCGTCGGCCATCAGCTCCTGCGCCCGCTGCAGCACCCGGTTGCGGGTGAGCCGGTCGTCGAGCCCGCCGGTCGCCAGGACGTCGCCGAGGAAGACGGCGTCGCCGAGCACCTCGCGCACCGCGGGATCCGCGCCGCGTGCCTGCTTGTGCCCGGGCGGCGTGAACGACAGCCGCCCCTCACGGCGGTAGTCGGCGAGTGCTTCCAGGACCGGTGCGCGGGTGTGATCGGCTGCCATGCCGGAGCGGGTGCCCGGCACCGGCCGCCGCCAATCGGCCCGTGACCGGACGGGCGAGGCCGCCGGGCCCCTTCCTGCCTCCGCCTCCTGTCAGCCGTCGGCGCCGGCCGTGCGCCGACCCGGTGTCAGCACCTCGTCCAGCACCCGGATCACCGTCTCGTAGGCCACCGTCCGGACGGCCGCCTCACGGGCCGCCTCCGGGTCGGCCGACCTGAGCTCGTCGTGCCGCGCCCGCCACGTCCGCTCCTCCCTGGCCGCGCAGGCCCTCGCGCGTTGCATCCGCCGCATCAGTTCATCGGAGTCCACCACATCGGTCATGTCCTTCCGCGTACCCCGGCACGGCCCCGGAATGGCGGTTGCTCCATGCGAGCGCCCGCAGGTTTGGGGGTGCGCACAGAGGTCAGCCGGAGAACAGGACCCCGCCGCGCCCGGGCGGCGAACGGTGAACCGACGGCCCGGGCGGGCGAACCCGTGCCGGCGGACACGCCCGTACGGCCGCCGCGGGTGTGGCCGGATCCGGTATCTCGTCCCGCCGACCAGGGAGCTGACGGATGCGTGAGAGGCACACGACCGAAACCGCCGTCGAACGGCACGGCACGGACCGCGCCCGGCAGCCACGGCCGGGCAAACCCGCCGAGGCGCGCCGGGCCGTGGAGCGCGCCGTCACCGAGCGCTGCCGCGCCACCCGGACCCCGTGCGACGCGGACGCGCTGTCGGACGCCGTGCTCGTCGCCTCCGAACTGACCACCAACGCGATCCTGCACGGCGGCGGCCTCACGGACTTCCGGGTCGACGTCGACGGGCCGAGCGTCCGGCTCTCGGTGAGCGACCGCAGTGACGCACTGCCGGTCGTGAGGGAGCCGACCGACCCCCAGGGCCGCCGGCGGGCCGGCGGCCGGGGCTGGCCGATCGTCTGCCGGCTGGCGCGTGACGTACGGGTGTCCGACCTGCCGTCGGGCGGCAAATGCATCACCGTGGTGGTTCCGCTGGTCTGAGGTGGCCCGAGGCCCCGCTCAAGCGCTTCCCGGGTGCTTTTGCGAAAAGCGGAGTTTGTTCCACCGGGGTGAGGGCAGATGCAGTTTCGTGCTTCGGACCGGAGGCGCAGCAGCGGGAGCGGTGTGGCTGCCCCGGGCCCTCCAGGCAGCGCGGACAGCCCTTCTTCCATCGCCTCCCGCGGCAAGTCCCTGAGACCACCGTTCAGGAGCGAATCCGCATGCTCATCGATACGCCGACCAGCCGTCCCGGTACGCCCGAGTCCGAGTCCGCGACCACCCCCGCCCGCCGGCGGCACGACGACGCCCCCGACACCGCCGCCCTCTTCGCCAAGCTGGCCTCCCTGGAGGACGGGCCCGAGCGCGACGCCGTCCGCGACGAACTCGTCACGGCCTGGCTGCCCATGGCGCACCGGATCGCCGGACGCTTCCGCGACCGCGGGGAGTCCGTCGAGGACCTGCGGCAGGTGGCGGCGCTGGGGCTCGTGAAGGCCATCGACCGCTTCGACCCGGAGCGGGGAGCCTTCGAGAGCTACGCCGTCCCCACCATCACCGGCGAGGTCAAGCGGCACTTCCGGGACCGGATGTGGGCCCTTCGGGTGCCCCGCCGCGTGCAGGAACTGCGCAACAAGGTGCGCGTGGCGCGCCGTGAACTCACCCAGAGCCCGGGCAGCCCGGAACCCTCGGTGGCGGACATCGCCGCCCACACGGGGCTGACGGAGGAAGAGGTCAGTGCCGGAATGGAGGCGCTGGAAAGCTTCAGCACGCTGTCGCTGGACGCCGAGCTGTCGGCCGGCGACGACGGCTACAGCCTCGCCGACACCCTCGGCGCGGCGGACTCCTCGTACGACGTCGTGATCGACCGCGAATCCGCCAAGGAGGGCCTGCGCCGCCTGCCCGAGAGGGAGCGGGCCATTCTCTACATGCGTTTCTTCGAGGACATGACGCAGAGCCGGATAGCGGACCGGCTCGGGATCTCCCAGATGCACGTCTCCCGCCTCATCAGCCGCAGCTGCGCCCGGGTGCGGGACGAGGCGATGGGGCAGCGGCCGGGCCGCAGGCCCACGGGCGAGCGGCCGTCGGCCTGACAGCGCGTCCGCGGCGCCCTCCTGTCCCGGACCCGCCGCCCGCCCCCGCCCACGGGCCCGCTCCGGGCCCTGTCCACGCGCCCGCTCCGGCATCCGTCCACGGGCCCCCGAGCCCCGTCTGTGGACCTGCCCGGGGACGGACACGACCCGTGCCGTGACGAGTACGGTCCGTTCTCCCCAGGCCCCCAGGCCCCTCAGGTCCCCCGGGCCCCTCCCGCGGCGGCCGGCTCCTGTGCGGCCGGCCGCCGCGTCGGCGTGCCCGCGCCCGGAGCCCCGCCCGGAGCCCTCGCCCCGCACGGCACCGGACCCCGGGCCCGCGGTGTGCGCCGGGCGAGCCGGGGCATCCGGACCCTCGTGTCCGGGAGGGGAGGAGCGACATGAACGGCTTGAACGGTTTGAACGGCATGAAGACGCGGTCCGCGGCGCGCACCGGCCGCAGCCGGGCCCGGCGTGCGGCGAACGGCTCGGTCGCGGAGGGAGCCGCGCGGGCGGGACTCGCCGCCCGGGGAGTGATCTACCTGCTGGTCGGTCTCCTGGCCCTGCGGATCGCCTTCGGCGACGGACGGCGGCAGGCCGACCGCGGCGGCGCCCTCGCCGAGCTGGCGGACCGGCCGTTCGGCGCCGTCCTGCTGTGGGCGCTGGGCGCCGGCCTCGTCGGCATGGCGCTGTGGCGGCTGTCCGAGGCGCTCTTCGGCGCTGTCGGGCCCGACGGCCGCAAGGCGAAGAAGCGGCTGGCCTCCGCGGCCCGCTGCGTCTTCTACGGCTTCGTCGCCTACTCGGTCCTGGCGTTCGCCGCGCGCCCCGGCGGCACCTCGGGCGGCGGCGCGGGCGGATCCGGCGACCGGCAGTCCCGCGACGTCACGGCCAGGGTGCTGGAGGCGCCCGCCGGGCAGTGGGCCGTGGGAGCGGCCGGCGCGGCGATCGTCGTCGCCGGGGTGGTGATCGGCGTCCAGGCGCTGCGCCGCAGCTACCGCAAGAAGCTGAAGCCGGGAGAGCTGACGCCCTGGGCCCGGCGCCTGGTGGATGTCACGGGCGTCGGCGGGGGAGTGGCGCGCGGGCTGGTGTTCGCCGCGGCGGGCGCCTTCGCCGTACGCGCCGCGGTCGACTACCGGCCGCAGGAGGCCAAGGGCCTGGACGACACCCTGCGCTCCTTCGCCGGCACGCCCCTCGGCCCCTGGCTGCTGGCCTGCGTCGCGGCGGGCCTGGTCCTGTTCGGCGTCTTCTCCTTCGCGCTCGCCCGCTGGCGTCGCGTCTGAGCCGCGCGGCACGGGGAACACGGGAGGGATGAACGAACACGAGATCCCGCCGGAGGGCCGTCCCGTGGACGTCTACCTCGACCTTCTGCGTATCCGGATGGACACCGAGGACTACCGGATGCTGCTCAACGTCGTGGAGCCGGTCCTGCGGGCCATCGACGAGCACCAGCTGCCCACCATCGACTTCTCCCTGGACGGGGCGGAGGCCGACGAGCTGCCCCAGGAGATCCGCGAGGAGGCGGCCCTGGTCATCGCCACCGCCGTCACCGGCCGCCTGGACAACGAGGTGGTCGAGATCACCACCGAGGAGACCGGCCCGGTCCGGGTCGTCACCGACGCCGCCACCGCCTCCGACCCCGACCGGCTCGGCGAGATCGCCGACTTCCTCAGGGACCGTCACCGCCAGAACGAGGAACTGCGCGGCATCGCCGAGGCCAGCGGCCTGCCCACCGACTTCTGACCCCGCCGTCCTCCGGGCACGGCCCCCGGCCGCACCGCGTCACCGCTTCGGTGGTGCCACGGGCACGCCCAGCGGCCGGGCCAGGCCCGCCACCGCCTCGTCCAGGCGCTCCAGGTGCCGCAGCACACGGCCGGTGATACGGCCGTAACGGGGCGTCCCGTCGGCGTCCGGCTCCAGCAGCGAGGCGATGCTCGGCCCGGTCTCGACCGCCACCTCGGCGTGCTCGTCGGCCAGGTGCGCGGCGATCGCGCCGATGTTGCGCACGGTGCGCCGCACGGCCCCGCGCAGCCGCGGGTCGGCCGCGATCGACGGATGGGTCGGCAGCAGCTCCGCCGTCGCGGCCAGGGACCGCGCGTGGTAGGCGCAGGTCTCCAGCAGGGCCACCACGTAGCGCGCGGTGTCGCGGCGGGCCCGCAGCGGCGTGACCGGGTGGGTGAGCGGCTGCGTGGCGGACCGGAGGTCGCCCAGCGCCTGGTCCAGGTCCCGGGCCCGGTCCAGGAGGTCGGCCGCGGGGCCGCCGCTGAGCTGCTCGACGGCGCCCTCGGTGACGTCGGTGAGCCGCTCCAGCACCGTGCCCAGCAGCTCGTTGGTGCGGCGGTCGGTGTGGATCGGCAGCACCAGCGCCGCCGCGATCACCCCGCAGGCCGCCCCGAGCGCCGTCTCCTCGATGCGCAGCAGCAGCACCGAGGCGCTGTAGGTGTGCAGCAGCGTGTACAGCAGCCCCAGCATCGCCGTGACGAAGAACGACATCAGGGTGTACGACAGCGGCGCCGTGTAGAACATCGCGAAGATGAAGACCAGCACCAGCGCGAACGCCGTCCACGTGTGCTGCCCGACCAGCCCGGCCAGCACGATGCCGGCCACCACCCCGAACACGGTCCCCAGCAGCCGGCGGTAGCCCTTGACGAGGATCTCGCCGGTGGAGGCGGTGTTGAGGAAGACGATCCAGCAGGTGAGCACCGCCCAGTACCAGCGCTGCGCGGACAGCAGCTCACCGCCCACGATCGCCAGCGACGAGCCGACGGCGACCTGCACCGCCGCCCGCGTGGTGGGCCGCCGCAGCCCCGTCTCCTCCTCGGCCGCGGTCTCCTCCTCACCGGCGTCGATGGCGGCGTCCTCGGCGTCCAGCTCCTCGCGGGAGCGGGTCGTCGCCGGGCTGTCGTCCGACTCGTCCGGCGCCCCGCCGAAGGCGATCCGCAGGCCCAGCACCGCGCGGGCGGTCTCGCCGACGGCGCGGAAGACGTCCTGGACGACGGGGGCGGCCGGCGGCAGGTTCTCCTCGTCGCGGTAGCCGAGCAGCCGGTTGCGCACGTGCGCCAGCGCCGTCCCCGTGTGCTCGGCGGGCGGCCGCAGGACCAGCGCGCGCAGCGCCTCCAGGTCGCGCCGCAGCGTCGCCGTGGCCTCGTCCGGCGGGGCCGGCCGGCGCATCGACGGGGCGGGGGCGCCCGGGAGGTGCATGGTCAGGGTGTCCGCCCGCTCGGCGCTGCGCGCGGTCAGCAGCAGCAGACCGAGCCGCTCGGCGGCGATCTCGGCATCCGCGACGCGGCGCTGCACCAGACGCGCCACGGACTCGTCGGGCGTCCCCTCCTCCAGCCGGGCCTGGATCATCAGCGCCGTCTCGTGCAGCCGCGCGGTCCCGGCGCGTACGTCCTCCAGTACGTCGTCGATGTCGTCCGGCCCGGCGTCCAGCAGCTCCAGCTGCGCCGTGAGCAACTGGGCCAGCCGGGCGCGGAAGGCCTGCCGCAGCCGCTGGAGGATCCCTGCGGGCGTCGCCGGCACGACGGCGAACCGCACCACGGCACTGCACGCGAACGCGACGGCGATGGCGCCGCACACCCGCGGCAGCGTCGCGACCGTCGCGCCGACGAACAGGGACAGGAAGTAGATCTGGAAGCCGATCAGGCCGAGCGCGGTGCCGCGGTCGCCGAACCGGCGGGCGTAGACCGCGCAGAAGATCAGGACGACGAAGAAGGCGTCACCGACGACGACCCGCTGGTTGAGCAGCGCGCCCAGCGACACCGAGGCCAGCGCCACCGGCAGGCCGAGCGCGAGCGTGACGGCCTGCGCGCCGGGCTGCTTCTCCCTGATGGCGAAGGTGGCGACCATCGCCGCCATCGCCCCGGCCACCAGATGGGTGACGGGCGCCCGCAGCAGGGCGAGCACCGCCAGCGCCAGCGCGATGGCGCCCACCGTCCGCAGACCGGCCGTCAGCCGCAGCAGCCCCGGGTCGGACGCGGCGATGCGGTCCCGCAGACGTGTCCGGCCCGAACGTCCCGCTGCCCTCACCCCGCCGTACTCTCTCCCGTTTCACACGCGTCACATGCGCTTCTCGCTACGCGATCTTCCTTCCCAGGATCGCATGCCGCCGGCACCGGCCCGGAGCCGGGTCACGACCCGACCCGGCCGGAACCCTCCACGTGCGCCCGCACCTGTTCCGGCGTCAGGTACGCGTCGGTGAACTCGAAGTCCTTCAGCTTGGCGGGCTTGCGGGCCTGGAATCCGGTCCGCACGAAGTCGTCGCCCGCGACCGCGTTGAGCAGCCAGTTCGTCATCACCCGGGCCTTGGCGACGTTGGTGCGCAGCGCCGACCAGTGGTACCCGCGGGCGACGGCCTGGGCGGGGACGCCCCGCAGCTCGACGCCGAGCGGCTTGGACACGGCGTCCTTGCCGCCCAGGTCGACGACGAGACCGAGGTCCTTGTGCACGTACGGCCGCATCGGCTGGTTGCGCAGGGTCGCGATGACGTTCTCGGCGACGTGCCGGCCCTGCCGCATCGCGTGCTGCGCGGTCGGCGGGCACACGGCGCCCTCCTGGCCCTTGGCGAGGTCGGGCACGGCGGCGGCGTCGCCCAGCGCGAACACCCCGTCGTGGCCCGGCAGGCACATGTCCGCGGTGACCGCGAGGCGCCCCTTGACCGTCTCCGCGTCCAGCGTGGCGATCAGCGGGCTCGCGACCACCCCGGCGGTCCAGATCAGCGTGCGCGTGGGCACCACCCGGCCGTCGGTGAAGGTGACCTCCGTCGGGCCCGCCTTCTCGATGGAGACACCCAGCGAGACCTCGATGCCGCGCCGGCGCAGGATCTCCTGCGCGCTGCGCCCGAGCTTCTCGCCCAGCTCCGGCATGAGCTTGGGCGCGATGTCGATCAGATGCCACTTGATCAGGCCCGGGTCCAGCCGCGGGTAGCGCTTGACGGCGGCGTGCGTCAGGCGCTGCAGGCACGCCGCGGTCTCCGTCCCCGCGTAACCGCCGCCGACCACCACGAACTGCAGCCGGGAGGTCCGCTCGGCCGGGTCCTGGCTGGCGTCGGCCAGATCGAGCTGGGAGATGACGTGGTCGCGGATGTACGCGGCCTCCGCGAGGGTCTTCATGCCGAAGGCGTTGTCGGTCAGACCGGGGATGTCGAAGGTCCGGGTGACGCTGCCCGGGGCCAGCACGATGTAGTCGTACGGCTCGTTCACGATCTGGTCGGTGATGGTGCGGATGACGCACACCTTCGCCTTCAGGTCCACGCCGATGGCGCCGCCCGGGATGATCCGGGTGCGGTACTTCCGGCTGCGGCGCAGGGACAGGGCGATCGACTGGGGCGTCAGCACCCCGGAAGCGACCTGGGGCAGCAGCGGCAGATAGAGCTGGTAGGCGAACGGCGTCACCAGCGTGACGTCGGCCTCGTGGGGGGCGAGTTTCCTCTCCAGGCGGCGGACGCACTCCACACCGGCGAAACCTGCGCCAACCACCAGGATCCTGGGTCGTGTCACGGTGTTCATCCCTTTCTGCGGCTCCAGGCGGTCTGCCTCGAACGCCATTCGCCTGCCCCTGGATCGCTGTTTCGCACCTCCTGCGATCACACCGCGCCCGCGGCCGTCGCGCGAGCCGGACGTGGCAGGCAGGCGAACGTCTGTGGCACCACCCTGCCCGCCGCGGCCGGGACGCGCACCGCGGAGGGAGCCCGCGGCGCCCTCAGCCCGTTTCGCTCAGGTGGCACAGGAGCAGGCACACGTCGTCGTCGCGCTCGGAGTCGCTCAGCAGGGGCTGCAGGATGCCGTCGGCCACGCCCTCCAGATCCGCCGCCAGCGCGGCGGGGCCGAACCCGCCGAGCGCCGCCGCCAGGCGCTCGATGCCCGGGTCTATGCCGTGGGCCCGCCGCTCGACCAGGCCGTCGGTGTACAGCGCCAGCGTCGCCCCGGGGCTCAGCCGCACGGTGTGGTCGGCGATCTCCTGCTTCAGCGGGATGCCGAGCATCGCGCCGGGCTTGGCGTCCAGGGTGTGCACCCGGCCGTCGGCGGTGCGCAGCACCGGCGGCGGATGACCGGCGGCGGCCCACGTCAGGGTCGGGTCGCCGGGCTTGAACCGCGCGATGACCGCGGTGGCGTACAGGTCCGGCTGGAGATGGTGCAGGAAGTTGTGCAGCCGGGTCAGCAGCCGGCCGGGGCTGCCGCCGTCCACGGCGTAGGCGCGCAGCGCGGTGCGCAGCTGGCTCATCATCACCGCCGCGTGCAGCCCGTGCCCGGTCACGTCGCCGACGACCGCGATCACGCTGCCGTCGGGCTGGCGGAAGGCGTCGTACCAGTCGCCGCCGATGTTCAGCCCGTACGTCGCCGGGAGGTAGCGCGCGGCCAGCTCCAGGCCGGGCGTGGCGGGCAGGTCCGTGAGCAGGGCGCGCTGCAGCGTCTCGGCGATGTCCCGGTTGTGCTCGAAGCGCCGGGCGTTGTCGATCGCGGTGCCGGCCCGCCGGGCCAGCTCGATCAGCATGACCGCGTCGTCCGGGTCCCAGCGCTCCCCGGGCGGAGTGAGCGTCAGCACGCCCAGCGACGTCCGCCGGGCCATCAGCGGGACGCACAGCAGGGGCCGCCCGGCGTGCAGCGCCGAAGGCGGCTGGTCGTCGACGCCGGGCAGGCCGCCCGGATGATCCGCGGCGTACTGCGGCCGGCCGGTGCGGGCCGCGACCACGGCCGCGGCCGGAAGCGGGGCGGGCCGGTGCGCGCCCGCCCCGGCCTCACCGTGGTCGGTGTGGTCGAACAGCCACACGTCGGCACTGCCGGCGTACTCGGGCACCAGCACCTCGCAGAGGTGGCGCACGATCTCGTGGTGGTTCAGCGACGCCGTCACCACCGCGCTCGCGTCCGCGAGGAACGTCAGCCGGCGACGGGCGCTCTCGGCCTCGTTGCGCGCCTTGCGCTCCGCGGCGAACGCCTCCCGCTGGGCCCGGCCCGCCGCGTCCAGCTCGGCGTGGAGCGCCACGACGCCCTGGTTGGTCTGGTGCAGCTCCTCCCGGTGGAAGGCGACCAGCTCCTCCTGCTCGGTGAGCTTGTCCAGCACCAGCGCCGTGTCCTCGTCGGCGCCCAGCAACGCCTCCGCCAGCGCCGCCGGGTCGTCGTCCGCCACCGGACCGGCCCCGGCGTCCTCCGCCGCCTCCGGGCAGGCCACCGTGGTCCGCCACGGCGGCGCTCCGGCGGCGCACGCCTCCGGCGACGGCGTCACCGTCACGTGCAGCAGGCACTGCGCCCCGGCGGACGTGTCCGTCTCCAGCGTGAGCCGCCAGGTGCCGCCCTTGGTGAGGCACTGCCGCAGCTGGGCGCTGAGCGAGGCCGCGAGCCGGGTGCGCTCCAGAGGCGGCACCCCGTGGGCGGCGGCCAGCCGCGCGGCGGCGATGCGGGCCCGTGCCGCATCGGTGACGGTGGAGATCTGCCAAGTACGCATCATGGGCGGTCCGGCGGGGTCGGGGTCAGCACGGCCACGGCGGTGTCGTCCCGCACCGGGCGGGCGGGACTGCTGGCGTCGCGTATCGTCACGGCGGCCGTCACCGCCGGATCGGCCGCGGTCCCCGGGCAGAACTCGGCCGGCGGGACCCAGCGGCTGGGCAGGCCGTCGCTGTGCAGGACCAGCAGCCGGTCCTCCGCCCAGACCGTCTCCTCCTCGCGCACGGTCGCCGGCCGATGCACGCCGACGATCCCGGGCCGGGACACCAGCGTCCGCCAGCCGCCGCCCTCGCACAGCCGCGCCCCCACGTTGCCGATCCCCGCGAACCGCAGCCGGCCCGCGCGGACGTCGACCTGCGCCAGGGCCACGGCCGCGCCGCGGGTGCCGCCGAGCGCCGTGTCCAGGTGCCGCAGCACCTCGGCGGGCGTGCGGTGGGCCGAGCCGCGCAGTGCCTCCACCGCGACGGCCGAGGCGCGGGCCGCCTCCGGGCCGTGGCCCAGACCGTCGGTCAGCATCAGCGTCACCCGGTCCCCGGACCGCACCCACGCCCAGGCGTCCCCGGAGTACTCCGCCCCGGCGAAGGGCACGTTGATCCCGCCGGCCCGGACCCCGGCCGTCCGGCCGGCACCGCGCGGAACGGCGGCGCCGACCCGGGCCAGCGCCACCGTGCCCCGGCCCGGGGCACTGTGCAGGCCGAAGTCGTCGGCGACGCGCCGGCACGTGCCGAGCCCGGCGCCGAGCGAGCGGGCCGTGGAGAACCCGTCCCGCAGGGCGGCGGACACGTCGGCGATCCCCGGACCGTGGTCGATCGCCGCTATCTGCACCACCCGCACACCCTCCCGGCCGTCGGCCGGGAGGGGCGGGTCCACGAGGTCGATGAGGACCTGGCCGCCGCCCGCGTGCTTGAGCAGATTGGTGGCGAGTTCCGTCGCCACCAGCGCCGCCGCCGAGGTGCGCGACTCGTCCAGCGCGGCGGCGGCCGCCGCCTGCTCGGCGGCGACCCGGGCGTCGCGCACGCGTGTCGAGTCGTGCACCGGAACGTCCCATACGCGCGGCATCAGTGCTCCTCACGCGGCCGTGGCGGCTGGGCCGTCCAGGAGGTCACCCGCACGGTCGTCCCGGCCCCCGGGGCGGTCTCGATCGCGAACTCGTGGACCAGACGCCGGGCGCCGCCCAGCCCCATGCCCAGGCCGCCACCGGAGGTGTACCCGTCGCTCAGCGCCCGCTCCACGTCCGCGATGCCCGGACCCTCGTCGCAAAAGGTCAGCCGCAGCCCGCGTACGCCACGGCTCTCCAGCGCCTCCGACTCCATGTGGCCACCGCCGCCGTGCACCAGGGTGTTACGGGCCAGCTCGCTGGCCGCGGTGACCAGCTTGGTCTGGTCCACCAGACCGAAGCCGAGCTGGGCTGCCGCCTGCCGCACATGCTGGCGCACCCACACCAGATCCATGTCCGACCGGATCGGCAGGCGGGCCTGAACGCCCGCGCCCGTGGTCATCACGGACTCTCCCGGCGCACGCCCACGCGGGGCGATCCCTGCGTGAGGAGGTCCATGGCCACCTCGGTGCTGAGCGCCGTGTCCAGTCCGGGCAGCGTCAGACCCAGCTCCACCAGGGTGATGGCGACCGCGGGCCGCATGCCGACCACGACCGTGCGCGCGGCCAGCAGCGAGGCCTGCGCCGCGATCTCCGCCAGCACCCGGCCGAGGAACGAGTCGACGATCTCCACCCCGGAGATGTCGATGATCACACCGGTGGCCCCGCTGCGCGTGATGGTCTCGGCGAGGTCCTGCTGCAACTGCTGCGCCGTACTGTCGTGCAGATCCCCCTGGAGCGTGACCAGGAGGACGTCACCGAGTCGCAGGACCGGCACATGTCCCGCGCCCGGGCCGGAGAACGCCTCGCTCACCGCTGACCCGCACCGTTCGCCGTCGGGCCCACGATGTCGGCCCCGAGCTGGTGCAGCGCGTACTTCAGCGCGTCGGCCAGCCCGGCCCGGGTGATCACCGTGCCCAGGTCCAGCCCCAGGTGGACGATGGTCTGGGCGATCGCGGGGCGGATCCCGGAGACGATGCACTCCGCACCCATCAGCCGGGCCGCCGCGACCGTCTTCATCAGGTGCTGCGCCACCAGCGTGTCGACCGTCGGCACCCCGGTGATGTCGAGGATCGCGAACCGCGCCTGCTGCTCGACGATGGCCTGCAGGAGGGTCTCCATCACCACCTGGCTGCGGGCGCTGTCCAGCGTCCCGATCAGCGGGACCGCCACGATGCCGTCCCACAGCTTGATGACGGGCGTGGCGACCTCCAGCAGCTGCAGCCGCTGCCGGTCGATCAGGGCCTCCCCCTCGCTCAGCGCCGTCTGCATGACGACCACCCGCAACGTGCCCATCAGCACGGTCAGCGTGGTGACGCACGCCCGCACGTGCTCGGCCGGGGCCTCGGCGAGATCGCTGAGCAGCAGGTTCTCCACGGGCGGGCGCAGGGTGGCCAGCTCGCTCGACACCTGGGCGGCGGTCAGGCCGGCGCGGCCCCGGGCGGCGCCCATCCGCGCCAGCTGCTCGCGCACCCCGCTGAACCCGGCCGCGTCGGGATCGTCCACCCGCGCGGTGTCCGCGACCTCGGCCAGCGCGTCCACGACGGCCTTGCCCGCCTCCACCGCCTCGTCCCGCGAGACGGTGAACACGGAGCGGAACAGCGGCTCGTCCGCCCACCGCTGGGCGATCTGCTCACGACGGCGGCGCAGGAATTCCCTGACCTCGTGAGTCGGCGTTCCGAGCGTGTCCTCCGCTGTGTGCTCCGGCACCTGCTTCACTCCTCATCCACGTTGCGTCGCACCGAACCGTTTCAGGCAACGGGACGGCTGTGTGACTCTGCCGGGCGACCACTGTAATCACCCGTCCACCTCGGACGACACCTCGTCCCTCGGAGACGATCCGGCCGGGTGGCACGGCGGTTGGCCGGCGTCGCGACGCACATCCTGGGAAGGAACAGCGGTTCGGGCGGGCGGCGGCCGGCCCGGCTCAGGCGTCCGGCCCGGGCGCCGGGTCCCCCTCCGGCTGTGGCACGGTCCCCCGGTCGACGAGGGCGAGCGCGTCGTCCGCGGTCTTGGAGACCGGCACCGTGATGCTCACCCCGGTCAGGTCCAGGATGCGCTGCACGGCCGGCGTGGGGTTGATGATGTGCACGCTCCCGGGGATCTCCCGGACCTCCTGGTACACGCGCAGGATGATGTTCATGCCGGAGGAGTCCATGAACGGCACCGCCGACAGGTCCAGCAGGAAGTGCCGCCGGCCGTGGTGGAGCTGGTTGGCCAGATGGTGCTGGAACTCCGTCGCCGTGTCGACGTCCAGGTAACCCTGCACCGTGAGCAGCGCCACATCCTCCCGGGGCAGCGACACCTCGACGGACAGCGGGTTCTGGGCAATGGGCACGAGTACCTCCAACAGAGCGGACGGCCAGGGCCGGTGACCCCTGCGGCGTTCCGCAGGCGTTCCTCACCGCGCCCGGGCGGTTACCCCCGAATCCCCGTCTCATGCCTGCCGGCCGGGCGGCGGGACGCCGTGACGTCCGCCACCCGGCCCGCAGGGACCCGGTCACCCGACCCTGATGCCCACGATGCACGTGTCGTCGTCCGTGTCCGACCGGCTGTAGGTGAGCAGGCGGTCCAGCTGCTGGTCCAGGGTGCTCGGCGCCGTGCGGGCGGTCGTCAGCAGCTGCGTCAGGGACTCCTCCACGGAGCGGTCGCGGCGCTCGATCAGGCCGTCCGTGTACATCAACAGAGTGTCCCCGGCCGCCAGTTGCAGCTCCGCCTCCTCGTACGAGGCCTCCGGCACCGCCCCGAGGAGCATCCCCTTCACCAGGGGCAGCGGAGCCGCCTGCGCCCCCCGGACCAGCACGGGCGGCAGATGGCCCGCCCTGGCCCACCGCAGCGCCCGGGTGGCCGGGTCGTACAGGCCGCACACCGCCGTGGCCGTGACCGCGCCCGTCAGGTGGTGCGCCACGATGTTCAGCCACGACAGCAGCTGCCCCGGCCCGGCACCGGTCACCGCCAGGCCGCGCAGCGCGTTGCGCAGCACGACCATGCTGGTGGCGGCCTCGATGCCGTGCCCGGCCACGTCGCCCACGCTCAGCAGCACCAGCCCGGACGGCAGGTGCACGGCGTCGTACCAGTCGCCGCCCACCAGGTGCTCGGTCTCGGCGGGCCGGTAGCGGACCGCCACCTGCAGCTCGGGCAGCCGCAGCGGGGCCTGCGTCGGCGGCATGATCGCGCGTTGCAGCTGCAGCGCCAGCCGGCTGCGCTCACTGGCCTGCTGCTCGGTGTGCGCCAGCTGGTCGCGCGTCGCGGCGAGCGCCACCTCCGTCCAGTGCTGGGCCGAGATGTCCTGGTACGCCCCGCGGACGAGGAGCAGCCGGCCGTCGGTGTCCAGCACCGGCTCGGCGACCACCCGGATGTGCCGGGTCACCCCGTCCGGCCGCTGCAGCCGGAACGCCGCCGACGCCGGCCGCCGGTGGTGCAGCAGGGTCCGCAGGAACCGGCCGATGGTGACGGCGTCGTCCGGGTGGGCGTACGCGGGCAGCTCCTCCAGCGGCACCGGCGTACTGGACTCCGGGCGCCCGTACAGGTCGAACAGCTGCCCGTTCCAGGTGATCTCCCCGGTGAGCAGGTTCTCCTCGAAACCGCCGATCCGGCCCAGGCGCTGGGCATGCTGGAGCAGGCTCGCCAGCCGCGCCGTCTCGTCCTCGATGCGCCAGATCAGCAGGACGGCGCTGCCGTGCCGGCTGACGCTGATGTCCGCGACCGCCGACAGCGGCACCTGGTCGACCAGCGCGGTCAGGTTCATGCGGCGGGCCCGGAACGGCTCGCCGGTGGCATACACCCGCTCCACCCGCTGGAACAGCTCGCTCTCCCCGGCGGCCATCGGGTAGGCCTCCAGCAGCAGCGCGCCGTTCACCACCGCGCGCGGCCGTCCGGCCGGGTCCAGGAAACGGTCGTTGACGTGGTGGATGCGGAAGTCCGCCAGGTTCCCGGCGGCGTCCAGGTGCGGCACCAGGACCAGCGCGGGGTCGTGCAGACCGTCGGCCAGGTCCATCAGCTCCGCCGCGTCCGGCAGCACCCGCGGCTCCTGTGCGGCGCCGGGCGGCGGACTGTACGTCTCCAGGGTGTGGGCGCACAGCTCCGCCAGGGCCTCCACCTGCCGCACGACCTGGGGCGGCTGCGGTTCCAGCGGCTCGGGCCAGACGATCTCCAGGACGCCGTGGATGCGGCCGCCGGTCCCGGCGGGCAGGGCGACCCGCCCGCCGTCCGGGTGCTGGTGCCGGCCCACGCTGGGCACCCCGGTCCGGCCGAGCGAGGTGATCCACTGTCCCTGGCGTTCGGTCAGGCCGCGCCGGGCCACCGTCGCCACGTCCGGCGGGACGTACCGCCAGCGGGCGGCCTCGGCGGGGGAGAAGCCGGCGCTGCCGGCCAGGGTGAGCGACCCGTCGGCGCCCGCCGCCCAGATCGCCACGGCCACCGCGCCCAGCGGGCGCAGCGCCTGCTCCAGCAGGGCGTCGGCGACGGCCTGGGTGTCGTCCGCCGCCAGCGCACCGCTCTCCGCCGCCCGCAGCCGCACGGCGGCCGACTCGGCCTCGGCGTCCGCGGCCTCCGCGGCGGCGGTGGCCGCGAGGAAGGCGTCCGTCACCTCCGACACCCGGTCCCGGGCGGCCTGGTTGATGACGTCGACCGCCAGCTCCAGCGGCGTCACCTGGGCCTGCTCGGCCAGCTCGGCGAGTTGCCGGGCGGCCTGGGCCGGGCCGCACCCGAGCCGCTCGACCAGGATGCCCTTGGCCAGTTCGATCAGGGCGCGCCCCTCGGCCTCCGCCTGCGCGGCCCGCACCTCGCGGCTGAGCCGCTCCACCGTGGCCGCCAGCCGGCCCACGGGGGAGAGCGGGGGGATGCCGAGGCCGCCCGGAACGGCGGGCACCCCCGGCGGGGCGGACGCCCCGGAGGTCCCGGAGATCCCGGTGACCTCGGAGGCCCTGGTGGCCTCGGAGATCCCGGTGGCCCCAGTGGCCTCGGAGGTCCCGGAGGCCCCGGCGACCTCGGAGGTCCCGGTGCCCTCGGAGATCCCGGTGACCTCGGAGGCCCCGGTGGCTCCGGGCGCGGTGGCCTCGAACCGCGGCTCGTCGCCGGCCTGTTCACTCGGATGCTCGGAGATACTCACGCTGTGACCGCTCCTCGGCTGCGGGGCGCCGCGGCTCGCGACGCGGGGCGCCGCGGGCCGCCCGGCCCTCCGGTGTACGGGACGGGGGCCGGGCTCATGCGGGCAGCCAGCGCCGGACGCAGGCGATGAGATCGCGGGTGTCCACGGGCTTGGTGACGTAATCACTCGCTCCCGAGGCGAGGGACTTCTCCCGGTCGCCGGGCATCGCCTTCGCCGTGACCGCGATGATGGGCAGCTCCGCGTACTGCGGCATCCTGCGGATCTCCGCGGTCGCCGTGTAGCCGTCCATCTCCGGCATCATCACGTCCATCAGGACCAGCGCGATGTCCGGGTTGTTCACCAGGGTCTCGATGCCCTTGCGCCCGTTCTCCGCGTGCAGCACCCGGAAGCCGTGCAGCTCGAGGATGCCGCTGAGCGCGAACAGGTTGCGCGCGTCGTCGTCGACGACGAGGACGGTACGGCCGGACGGCGAGGCGTCGACGGGCTGCGGCGCCAGACGCTTCGGCTCCTCGTGGCGCACCAGGGACAGGACGTCCCCGGGCTCCTCGGCGGACAGGTGCAGCGCGATGCGCTCGCGCAGCTCGTCGAGGCTGGAGAGGAACTCCAGCGCCCCGCCCGCCGCCCGCGACCGCAGTCCCTCCTCCAGGGCGGCGTCCGTCCGGTGACCGCTGTGCACGAGCACCGGCACGCTCGCCAGCGCCGAGTCGCCCTCCAGCGCCTGGAGGAACCGGGACGCCTCCTCGTCCGGCATGCCCAGCTCCAGGACCACGCAGTGGCAGGGGTCGGCGGCCAGGGCGCCCGCCGCCTCCTGCGCGCCCACGGCGGTGATGATGTCGACCGGGGGCCGGGCGACCGTGTCGTCCCGGCCGTGCGTCAGGTCCGCCACGACGCTCTCCGCGACGAGGGTGAGCAGCCCGCGCGGCCGTTCCTCCACGACCAGCAGCCGCCGGGGGCGCTGCCGCGGCCCGGCCGTGACCTGGGGCACCGCCGGCTGGCCGGCGAGCACGTCGGCGGGCGCGTCGGCCGGCTCCTGCTCCGGCACCTGGCCGCGGCCGAGCAGGTCCTCGAAGTCGGGCCGCGCCACGGGCAGGAACAGGGTGAAGGTGCTGCCCTGGCCGGGCGTGCTGTCCACCGTGACGGCGCCGCCGAGCAGCTGGGCGATCTCCCGGGTGATGGACAGGCCGAGGCCGGTGCCGCCGTACTTGCGGCTCGTGGTGCCGTCCGCCTGCTGGAACGCGCCGAAGATCGTCTCCAGGTGCTGTTCCGGGATGCCGATGCCGGTGTCCTTCACCCGGAACGCCACCACGGCACCGCCCCGCAGGACGCCCTCCGGCACCTCGTCGTCCGCCGCCGGTTCGACGCGCAGTTCCACGCCGCCCCGCTCGGTGAACTTCACCGCGTTGGACAGCAGGTTGCGCAGCACCTGCCGCAGCCGGGAGTCGTCGGTGAGCAGGTCCGCGGGCGCCCCGGGCGCGGTGGCGACCGTGAAGTCCAGCCCCTTCTGCGTCGTCATGGGCCGGAAGGTGGCCTCGACGTACTCGATGAGCTGGCGCAGCGTCACCCGCTCGGGCGCCACGTCCATCTTGCCCGCCTCGACCTTCGACAGGTCCAGGATGTCGTTGATCAGCTGGAGCAGGTCCGAGCCGGCGGAGTGGATGATCTGCGCGTACTCGACCTGCTTGGGGGTGAGGTTGCGCGACGGGTTCTGGGCGAGCAGCTGGGCGAGGATGAGCAGGCTGTTGAGCGGGGTGCGCAGTTCGTGGCTCATGTTGGCCAGGAACTCCGACTTGTACTTCGACGCCAGCGACAGCTGCTGGGCGCGGGCCTCCAGCTCCTGCCGCGCCTGCTCGATCTGGAGGTTCTTCGCCTCGATGTCCCGGTTCTGCGCGGCCAGCAGCGAGGCCTTCTCCTCCAGTTCGGCGTTGGAGCGCTGGAGCTCCTCCTGCTGCACCTGCAGCTCCGTCGACCGGGCCTGGAGTTCGGACGTCAGGCGCTGCGACTCGGCCAGCAGCTCGTCGGTGCGGGCGTTGGCGACGATCGTGTTGAGGTTGACGCCGACGGTCTCCATCAGCTGGGCCAGGAAGTCCTGGTGGATCTGGGTGAACGGGGTGACCGACGCCAGCTCGATCACGCCGAGCACCTGGCCCTCGACCACGATGGGCAGCACCACCAGCGCGGTCGGCACCACCTCGCCGAGGCCGGAGGAGATGGTGACGTAGCCGGGCGGCAGCTCGTCCACCGTGATGGTGCGGCGGCTGCGCGCGGCCTGGCCGACCAGGGTGCGGCCGAAGGCGATGCGGGTGGGCCGCGGATCGTCCCCGGGCCGCCCGTAGGAGCCGACGAGCCGCAGCTCCGGGCCGTCGTCGCCGTCCTCGGCGAGGTAGAAGGCGCCGTACTGCGCCGACACCAGCGGCACCAGCTCGTCCATGATCAGCTCGGCGACCACCGGCAGGTCCCGGTGCCCCTGCATCAGGCTGGAGATCCGGGCGAGGTTGGTCTTGAGCCAGTCCTGCTCCTGGTTGGCCCGGGTGGTCTCGCGCAGGGACTCCACCATGGAGTTGATGTTGTCCTTGAGCTCGGCGACCTCGCCGGACGCCTCCACGGTGATCGAGCGGGTCAGGTCGCCCTCGGCGACGGCGCTGGCGACCTCGGCGATCGCACGGACCTGCCGGGTCAGGTTGCCCGCGAGCTCGTTGACGTTCTCCGTCAGGCGCTTCCAGGTGCCGGAGACGCCCTCCACCTCGGCCTGGCCGCCGAGCCGTCCCTCGGTGCCGACCTCGCGGGCCACGCGGGTGACCTCGTCGGCGAAGGCGGAGAGCTGGTCGACCATCGTGTTGATCGTCGTCTTCAGTTCGAGGATCTCGCCGCGGGCGTCGACGTCGATCTTCTTCGACAGGTCGCCCTTGGCCACCGCGGTCGTCACCAGCGCGATGTTGCGCACCTGGCCGGTGAGGTTGTTGGCCATCGAGTTGACGTTGTCGGTGAGGTCCTTCCACGTGCCGGCCACGTTCGGCACGTGCGCCTGGCCGCCGAGGCGTCCCTCGGTGCCGACCTCGCGGGCCACCCGGGTCACCTCGTCCGCGAACGCCGACAGGGTGTCGACCATCGTGTTGATGACCCCGGCCAGCGCCGCGACCTCGCCCTTGGCCTCCACCGTGATCCGCTGCGACAGGTCGCCGCGGGCCACGGCGGTGGCGACCTGGGCGATGGAGCGCACCTGGCCGGTCAGGTTCGACGCCATCACGTTGACGTTGTCGGTGAGGTCCTTCCAGGTGCCCGACACCCCGCGGACCGTCGCCTGCCCGCCCAGGTTGCCCTCGGTGCCGACCTCGCGGGCGACGCGGGTGACCTCGTCGGCGAAGGCGGAGAGCTGGTCGACCATCGTGTTGATGGTGTTCTTCAGCTCGAGGATCTCGCCGCGGGCGTCCACGGTGATCTTCTGCGACAGGTCGCCCTCGGCGACCGCGGTGGCGACCTGGGCGACGTTGCGGACCTGGGCGGTGAGGTTGCCCGCCATGAAGTTCACGGAGTCCGTCAGGTCCCGCCAGGTGCCCTTGACGCCCTTGACGTCCGCCTGCCCGCCGAGCCGCCCTTCGGTGCCGACCTCGCGGGCGACGCGGGTGACCTCGTCGGCGAAGGCGGAGAGCTGGTCGACCATCGTGTTGATGGTGTTCTTCAGCTCGAGGATCTCGCCGCGGGCGTCCACGGTGATCTTCTGGGAGAGGTCGCCCTTGGCCACCGCCGTGGTGACCTGGGCGATGGAGCGGACCTGGCTGGTCAGGTTGCCCGCCATGTGGTTCACGGAGTCCGTCAGGTCACGCCACACACCGGCGACCCCCGGCACCTTGGCCTGGCCGCCGAGGCGCCCCTCGCTGCCGACCTCGCGGGCCACGCGGGTGACCTCGTCGGCGAAGGCGGAGAGCTGGTCGACCATCGTGTTGACGGTCTCCTTCAGCTCCAGGATCTCCCCCCGCGCGGGCACGTCGATCTTCTGCGACAGATCGCCCTTGGCCACCGCCGTGGCCACCTGGGCGATGTCCCGGACCTGGGTGGTCAGGTTCCCGGCCATGGCGTTGACCGAGTCCGTCAGGTCCGCCCAGGTGCCCGAGACCCCCGGCACCTCGGCCTGCCCGCCGAGCGTCCCCTCGGTGCCGACCTCGCGGGCCACCCGGGTCACCTCGGAGGTGAACACGGACAACTGGTCCACCATGCCGTTGAAGACCTTGGCGATGTCGCCCATCAGCCCGTCGGCGTCGTCCGGCAGCCGGGTGCCGAAGTCCCCGTCCCGTACGGCCGTCAGGCCCGCCAGGAGCCTGCGCAGCTCCTGGTCGCCCGGCACCGTGCCGACGGTGCCGGCGCTGTCGCTGGTCATGCGCACCCTCGTTCCGCTCCCCAGGAGCCCCCGGGGGACCGAGGGCTCGGAACTGTGCCGGACCGATCCCGGACCGGCAGGTCGTGCGTGCATTTCCGCAGTTCACGGATCTGCGCGACGAAGAAATACGCCAGAGGCTAACCCACGCGGCGGGCCCGGAACAAAGCACGGTGCCGCCTGGCGCACCCCGGAAGGAAAGCCGGGCGCGCCCGTGCATGGCCCGCGGAGACAGGGGTACTCGTCCGGGTTTTCGTCTCCGCGTCCGCGAGGCGGCCAGGCTGCGGGCGCCGCCGCGCGCCTTCCGCGCGCCGGGCCTCCCCGGGAAAACCCGGGGAGGCCCGGCGCGCCCCGCCGCCGGGCCGCCGTGCGATCCGAATGCGGATGCGAGAGCCGGGTATCAGGGAGCTGTGGAGCCGCCGGGCAGGACCCGCCGCCCGGCCGCTGCCGGCACAACGGGAGGGAAGCAGCAGTTGCCCATGGACAGCATCTGGTCGTACCGGCCGCACAGCGGCCACGTCGAGGGACAGGACCTGACGGGCTGCACGGTCGTCGCCGGCGACGGCACCATCGGTCACGTGGACCGGGAGGCCGCCCCCTACGGTATGCGGCACCTCGTCGTCGACACCGGCGTCTGGGTCTTCGGCCGGAGCGTTCTCGTGCCGGTCGGGGCCGTCACGGGCATCGACACCGAGGCCCGGAGGATCACGCTGTCCTGCACCAGGGCGGAGGTCAAGGCCGCTCCCCGCTTCCGGACCGACAGCGAGACCATGGACCGTGCGTATCTCACGGCCGTGGGCGACTACTATCACGGGCTGCCGCCTCGGCAGGCCTCCGCGACCTGACCTGACCGGGCGCGGTACGACACCCGCGGGACGCCGGACGTCGCCGGGAGACGTGAGCGGCAAGGGTGACACGACGGCCGGCGCACACCGCGGCGGCCACGGCCCGGGCGTCCGGAGGAATCACCGGTGCGCGGGGAGCGGAAACGGGGACACGGCAGACATGGAACCAACCGACGGCACCGCTGCGGCGGCATCCGGCGACGCGCCGGTGAGGATCCCGGTACGGGGCACGGTGGACAGTGCGGCGAGCGCACGGGCGTACGCCCGGTCCGTGGTCGACGCGGAATGGGACGCGGCGGGCCGCCCGGCGCGCGAGCAGGACGTCATCGACCTGCTGCTCGTCGTCTCGGAGCTGGTCACCAACGCGATCCGGCACGGCGGCGGACTGGCCGGCTTCGAGGCGTGGGCCACCTCCGGCGGCGTACGGGTCGCCGTGCACGACCACAGCGAGGTCGTCCCCGAGGCCGCGCTCGGCGCGGCTCCGCTCCCCACCGGGCACCACGTCAGCGGATACGGCTGGCCGCTCATCGTCCGCCTGGCGCGGGAGGTCGCCGTCGACCGGCGGCCCGGGGGTGGCAAGACGATCAGCGTGCTCGTGCCGGTCCGCCCCGCCGGGTCCGCCTGACCCGGCCACCGCCGGCCCGTGCCCGGCCCCTTGGTCTCCCGGTCTCCCCGGTCTCACCAAGGGAGGAACACATGGATGTCCTTGCCCCGCTCGTGGGTGACGACGCTGACCTGGTCGCACAGCGTGTGGATCAGATGCCAGCCGATGCCGCCGCCCCCGCGGTTCGGGTGGAAGGGGCGGGGCGCCGGCGGGGTCGGGCTCGTGTCGTGCATCACCACATGGACACCGTCGAAGGTCCGGCGCAGGGTCAGCTCGAAGGGGCCCGGGGCGTACTGGACCGCGTTCGCGGCCAGTTCCGTGACGACCAGGAGGATGTCGTCCCAGTGCTCGGGGGCCGTCGGCGGGGACACGCGTGACAGGTCGTAGAGGAACTCCTCCGCGACCAGTCGCGCGCCCGTCACGTTGTGCAGCTCCCCGGCGAAGCCGGCGGTGCGGTTCGTGATCTCCTCGGAAGCCAGTGTCTTGTCCCAACGCGGCTCGGCTGCCATCTCGCCTTCCAGGCCCGGCATCAGCAGGGCAGTCGTTCTTTCCCTTGCGTCCCCCTCGTCTGCTAGTTCCCGTGCCGGCGGAGCCTACGCGCCTGTCGACTCCCGGTGACGGCCGCGCCACTCACGGCTGCCGGTCCCCGCGGTCCACCGCGCGCCCCGCCTTCCCTACAGGTTCCCCCGCGCACCGGGCCCGGCGCGTGAATTCCCGCGAATACGCCGGGAATACGGGGGGTGCGCGCGGGCACCCGGACGGTGGCGAACACACCGGGCGCGCCCCGCCGAGGGGCGCGCCGCCGTTTCCATTCCCCGACACAGGGAGATTCTGATGACGGGTTACGGCAGTTCCCCTGCCGCGTCCGCCGGGTCGCGCACCAACGGACTGGCCATCGCGAGTCTGGTGTGCGGGATCATCGGGCTGTTCCTCTTCAATGTGATCCTCGGGCCGATCGCCATCGTCCTGGGAGCCGTCGGCCTGCGGCAGGCACCGGCCAAGGGCGGCGCGGGCATGGCCAAGGCCGGGATCGTCCTCGGCATCGTCGACCTGGTCCTCTTCTTCGTCCTGATGGCGGTGGCGGCGTCCGGTGGCGGCTTCACCTGGTACGTGGGCGGCTGACCGTCCCGCGGCCGGTCCTTCGCCGGACCCCGCGGGACGCATCGCCCGGCTCGTCCCACCGCGCCGGTTCCCTCGGCCCGGCCGGCTCCCGCCGGCCGGGCCGCGCCGTGTGCGCACCGCGCCCGGCGGGTACGGACTGTGACGGCGCCGGCGGCCGCCGACGACGGCGGCTCCGGACCCGGCCCGGACGGGCGCGGACGGCGGAAGTGCCCGCCCGCTGATGCTCCCGTCCGGATCGGGGGACCCGGACGGCATGAGTTACACGAATCCCGACCCCGAGCCCGAACGCACCACCGGTCTGGAACCGGGAGGCGGCGTGCCGCCCGGCGAGACCCCGCCCGCGGAGAGCAGCCTGCCCGAGGCGGGCCCGCGTGAGGTGCACAACCCGCCCAAGGGCTGGGCCAAGGCGCCGCTGACCCTGATCCTCGGCCTGGTGGTCCTGGTCGCCGCCTTCTTCCTGGTGTACGCCCTGGTCCTCATCTTCTGAGACCTTCTGAGGTCTTCTCGAGACCCTCCGAGACCTTCCGGGATCCTCCGGCTCTTCCGGACCGGGCCGGACGGCGGGACGTCAGCCCTGGGTGCGGCGCACGCACTCGGTCACGACGTCCCGCAGGCTCCCCGTGCGCTCCAGCAGTTCCCGCTGGACCCGGGCCCCGTTGCCGTGCCGCAGCAGCCCGGCGGCGGACTCCCGGGCCCGGTCGAGGTCGCCGGACGCCTCCAGCGCCTCCCCGACGTGCTCCAGCAGGGCGCGTACGACCGCCTCCGCGGGCATGCGGCGCATGGTCGCCGGGTGGAGCAGCTCCTCGGTCAGGCCGGACCGGGCGGCCCGCCAGGCGGCGAGCCGCAGCAGGCTCACGCTGGGGTCGGCGGGCTCCCGCCCTTCCCGCCACTCCCGCGCCGCCGTGTCCACCAGGGCGCGCGCCAGGATCGCGATGAGGGCGGCGGTGTCCGCGTCCAGGCAGACGTCGGCGACCCGGAACTCCACGGTCGGGTAGCGCTGGGAGAGCCGGACGTCGAAGTAGACCATCGCCTCGTCGAGGATGGTGCCGGTGGCGACCATGGCCGCGACCCGCCGGTGGTAGCGCTCCGCCGACCCGAACAGCTCGGTGGGGCCGGCCGAGGGCCAGCGCTGCCAGACCCGGCTGCGGTAGCTGCTGTACCGGCTGTCCTTGCCCTGCCAGAAGGGGGAGTTCGCGCTCAGCGCGGCCAGCACCGGCAGCCAGGGCCGCACCCGGTCGATGACGGCGACGCCCTCCTCGTCGGACTCCACCGACACGTGCACATGGCAGCCCAGGACGAGCTGCTCGTGGACCACGACGCCGTACTGGTCCTCCATCCACCGGTAGCGGCGGCCCATGCCGACGGCCGGGGTGACGGGCAGCGGCGAGGTGGCCAGCGCGGCGACGGCGCAGCCGATCTCCCCGGCGTGCCGCGCGGCCTCCCGGCGGCAGCGGACGATCTCGGCGTGCAGACGCTCCATGTCCGCCTGCGGGTGCGTGGCGAACTCCAGCATCTGGTCGTGGAGCTCCTTCTCGAACACGTCCTGGTCGCCCGGTTCCCGCTCGGCCCGGGCGAGCACGGCGGCGGACATCGCCCGGGGTTCTCCGGTCTCGGGATCGACCAGGAGGAGTTCCTCCTCCACTCCGACGGTGCGCAACGTGAGGCCGCCTTTCTGTGATGCCCTGCTCGCGGCGACGACGAGGGTTTTCGCCGGTCGTACGACCCCGCCTGCCCCGCCGGGGCCGGTCGGACACCTGGCCGCGCCGCGCGGGATCACAGATCGGACGGCACCAGCCACACCGTGGCCAGCGGCGGCAGCGTGAGCCGCAGGCCCCCTTCCTCCGGCTTGACCGGGCCCGGGTTGGTCACGTCGCTGCCGCCGTAGTGCGCGGCGTCGGTGTTGAGGACCTCCTGCCAGGCGACGGCGTCGTCGCCGACGTCGAGCCGGTAGTCGTGGCGAACCACGGGGGAGAAGTTCGACACCGCCAGCAGCGGGGCCCCGTCCGTGTCGTAGCGCAGGAACGCGAAGACGTTGTCGTCGGCGGCGTCCACCGCGACCCAGCGGAAGCCGCCGGGGTCGGTGTCGCGCCGCCACAGCGCGGGGGTGGCGCGGTAGACGGTGTTCAGGTCGCGCACCAGGTCCCGCACCCCGCGGTGGTCGCCCGCCGAGTGGTACCCGTCCTCCAGCAGCCACCACTCCGGGCCCTGCTCCTCCGACCACTCGGCACCCTGGGCGAACTCCTGCCCCATGAACAGCAGCTGCTTGCCGGGGTGGGCCCACATGAAACCGAGGTAGGCGCGGTGGTTGGCGCGCCGCTGCCACCAGTCGCCCGGCATCTTCGACACCAGCGCCTGCTTGCCGTGGACGACCTCGTCGTGGGAGATCGGCAGGACGTAGTTCTCGCTGTAGGCGTACACCATCGAGAAGGTCATCTCGTGGTGGTGGTACTTGCGGTGCACCGGCTCGTGGGCGATGTACTCCAGCGAGTCGTGCATCCAGCCCATGTTCCACTTGAAGCCGAACCCGAGGCCGCCGGCGTCGGTGGGCCGGGTCACCCCGCCCCACGCGGTGGACTCCTCCGCGATCGTCACCACGCCGGGGCAGCGCCGGTAGACGGTGGCGTTCATCTCCTGGAGGAACGCCATCGCCGCCAGGTCCTCCCGGCCGCCGTACACGTTCGGCTCCCACTGGCCGGAGTCGCGCGAGTAGTCCAGGTAGAGCATGGAGGCGACCGCGTCGACGCGCAGGCCGTCGATGTGGAACTCCTCGCACCAGTACACGGCGTTCGCCACCAGGAAGTTGCGCACCTCGGTGCGGGCGAAGTCGAACGTGTACGTCCCCCAGTCCGGGTGCTCCGCCCGCCGCGCGTCCCCGGGCTCGTACAGCGGGTCCCCGTCGAAGCGGGCCAGCGCCCAGTCGTCCTTCGGGAAGTGCGCCGGCACCCAGTCCATGATCACGCCGATGCCGGCTTGGTGGAGGGAGTCGACCAGGTACCTGAAGTCGTCCGGCGAGCCGAGGCGGGCGGTGGGCGCGTAGTACGACGTCACCTGGTAGCCCCAGGACGGGCCGTAGGGGTGCTCGGCGACCGGCATCAGCTCGACGTGGGTGAAGCCGAGGTCCTTGACGTACGCGGGGAGCTCCTCGGCGAGCTGACGGTACGTCAGCCCCGGTCGCCAGGAGGGCAGGTGGACCTCGTACACCGAGAACGGGGCCTGGTGCGGGGGCGTGTCGCCCCGGTTCCGCATCCACTCCTGGTCGCCCCACTCGTAGTGCGACGCCGTCACCACCGACGCCGTGTTCGGCGGCTCCTCCGCCCGGCGCGCCATCGGGTCGGCCTTGAGGAACCGGTGCCCGTACTGGGAGGTGATCTCGAACTTGTACCGGGCGCCCTCCCCGATGCCGGGCAGGAACAGCTCCCACACGCCCGACGCGCCGAGGGACCGCATGGGGAAGGCGGTCCCGTCCCAGTAGGTGAAGTCCCCGGCGACCCGCACCCCGCGCGCGTTCGGCGCCCACACCGTGAACCGGGTGCCGGCCACGCCCTGGTGGGTCATCGGCTCCGCGCCCAGCGCCCGCCACAGCTGCTCGTGCCGCCCCTCCCGGATCAGGTGCAGGTCGAACTCGCCGAGGGCGGGCAGGAACCGGTACGGGTCGTGCACCTCGTACTCGGCGTCCTCGTACGCCACCACCAGGGTGTACTCGGGGATCTCCGCCAGGGGCAGGACGCCGGAGAACAGCCCGTCCCCCTCCGACACGAGAGGATGCCGCTCGCCGCCGGCGGCCACGCTCACCGCGCGGGCGAAGGGGCGCAGCGCCCGGAAGGCGATGCCGCCGGGCACCGGGTGGGCGCCCAGCAGGGCGTGCGGATCGTGGTGGGCGCCCGCCAGCAGGCGCCCCCGGTCGGACGGGTCCAGGGGAGGGGCGGCCCCCACCGGCCCGGAGGCGGTGGGGGCGGGACCGGACGGCTCGGGGAGCGAGGTGTCGCGCAGGGCCACGGTGTCAGTCTCCTCTCACGGCGAGTCGTTCGATCGCCGCCATGGGAACGGGAAGCCAGTCGGGGCGGTGCCGCGCCTCGTACAGCACCTCGTACACGGCCCGGTCCGTCTCGTAGGCCCGGAGCAGACCGTGCTTCTTGCGGGGGTCCCACCCGGCGTGGGCGGCGTACCCCGCGCAGTAGGCCTCACGGCAGCGGCGCGCCCACTCCGGCCGCCAGGGGCGGCGCTGGCGGGCGGCGTAGTCGAAGGAGCGCAGCATGCCGGCGATGTCCCGCACGGGGGAGTGGGCGCTGCGCCGCTCGGACAGCGGCCGGGACGGCTCGCCCTCGAAGTCGATGACGAACCACTCCCGGCCCGCCCGCAGCACCTGCCCCAGGTGCAGGTCGCCGTGGATGCGCTGAGCGGGGGGCCCGACGTCGCAGGTGGCGAGCGCGGCGAAGGCGGCCCGCAGCCGGGGCACGAACGGCTGGAGCGCCGGCACGCAGTGCGCGGCGGCCGTCAGCCGCTCGGTCATCGCCGCCGCCGTCCGCCCGTTCTCCCCGGGAGCGCCGGCCGGGAAGGCGGAGGCCAGCGCCAGGTGCACCTCCGCCGTCGCCCGCCCCAGCTCGTGGGCCTGCGCGGTGAAGTCGTCCCCCGAGGCCAGCGCGTTCAGCGCCAGCGTCCAGCCGTCGGAGGCGCCCGGCAGGAACGGCTGGAGCACCCCGAGCGTCGCCTCGTACGGGTGGGTGGTGCGCAGCCACGCCACGGGCGCCGGGACCCGGCCGCAGCCCTGCCGGGCCAGCGCGCCCGGCACCTCCAGGTCCGGGTTGACGCCGGGCTGGATGCGCCGGAAGAGCTTCAGGATGAACTCGTCGCCGTACACCAGCGAGGAGTTCGACTGCTCGGCGTCCAGCAGCCGCGGCACCAGCCCGCCCGGCACCGGCCGGGACGGGTCGCACTCGAAGCGCAGCGGGCCCGCCTTGCCGGGGCGGCGCAGCCGCTCCAGCAGCAGCTGGGCCGCGCGCGGGTCGTGCAGCGCGTCGTAGACCGTGCGCCCGGCCAGCGGGCCCTCCTGCACCTGGCCGATGACCGCCCGGCCCAGACGCGGCGCGGGCTGCTCGCGGACCCCGAGCAGCAGCTGGTAGCAGTCGCCGGCCGGGGGAGCGCCGCCGGGCGCGGGCACGGTGCCGTGCCCCGCGTGGACCAGCAGGTGCAGGCAGCCCGGGAAGAGCTCGGTCATCGACAGCAGGCCGAGGTCGGTGACGGGCCGGTCCTTGCCCGCGAACCAGCGCTGCCGCGGCAGCCACTCGTGCAACAGCCCGCCGAGCGACACCATCGGCTCGGCGAGACGGGTACGTCGCGGGCGCAGGGATGCGGTCTTCGGCATGGTGACGCGTCCTTTCCTCGGCCTGTGCCGTTCACAGCCGGCGGCCGATGCGGGATGCGACTCGGGTGAGCCGGAACCAGTAGAAGCCGTGGCCTCCGAGGGTGAGCAGGTACGGCAGTTCACCGATGGCGGGGAAGCGGACCCCGCCGAACAGCTCGACCGGATGACGGCCGGCGAACTCGCGCAGGTCGAGTTCGGTGGGCTGCGCGAACCGCGCGAAGTTGTTCACGCACAGCACCAGGTCGTCCCCGTTCTCCCCGTCCGAGGGGGCCTCCCGCAGGAAGGCGAGGACCGCGGGATTGGAGGACGGCAGTTCCCTGTAGGAGCCGAGGCCGAAGGCCGGGTTCTGCTTGCGGATCTCGATCATGCGGCGGGTCCAGTGCAGCAGCGAGGACGGCGAGGCCATGGACGCCTCGACGTTCGTCACCTGGTAGCCGT